>JAFXRA010000219.1 GCA_017526725.1 Candidatus Rifleibacteriota bacterium | reverse complement strand
GTCGTTTTTATCAATTAAACTCAACATATATGTTATATAATCATTTGCTAAGTAGTCATCACCATCGACAAAAACAATGTAAACACCTTTTGCTTTATTTATTCCACAATTTCTAGTATCACTTACACCTGTGTTTTGCTTGTCTATAATAATTATTCTATTATCTTTTTTACTATAATCTCGAATAATACTAAGTGTATTATCTTTTGAACCATCGTTTACAACAATTATTTCTATATTTTTATAAGTCTGAAATATAATAGAATCAAGGCATTCACCAATATATTTTTCAACATTATAGGCTGGAATGATAACAGATACCAATTTATCAAATCTATTCATAAGCAACCCCGTTCTGTTGTTCTAAAACCAAGTTTTTACGAAGAAAATTTAAGCTTATCTTTCTCTTCCCAACTATCAACTTGTTTACATTAGAATAATCAATTTTTTCTACATAAAGACTGTTTAAATCATTAAAATCTTCAATTAACCTAGTCCGCAAATTGTATTCTTCTAATAGGAAACCAAGCTTATTGCTGTTCCCACGAATTTTAGCAACAAACTGTGTGTTGCAAACTATTGACAATACTGTGCCATGAAAAGTATCTGTGAATACCATCTCTGCGCAAACGAACCATTTAAAAATATCTAATGGCGAAACCTGAATATTTCTGTCACACCATTTATGGAAATACGCAACGCTATACACTTTGAGACCGTTCTTTTTTGCAAACTCTTTAATTGCTTCAACAGTCTGGGGCTCATTCATATTGTTGTCGTAGGAATAGACAATACAGTATTTCTCTTTTAAATTTCTCTTAAAATAAGCTGTATCTTCACTGTTTATCTCTTTCGAGAAACCGTAAAGCAAAACAGGGTCGCAGACAATAGGCACATCTTTACCTGTATAATGTTTAACAATTTCATGAGAATTTAAATCTCTCACAGAAATTTCATCTATATTCTTTAAACCTGCTTCAACAAAGTTCTCTGCTTTATGCTTCTTTATAAAATCAATATCTGTCGGTCCGAAACTGGCTGCATAAGAAATTATTTTTTTACAAGGAACGCCCATTCCATAAAAGCATGAATTCAATCCAGCTTCAATGCTGAATATTTCATCGCTCCCTATAATTGCGACATCTAAGTCATTCGCTTCAGAATAGTATTCTCCAACTAAACCGTATTCTTTTCTGAAATCAGATAAGTTTTTCCTTTTAACAATATTGTAGAGGGTTCTTTTAAGACCGTTCTTATACAGATAATCCAAATAGGTAGGAATAGACCTTAGGCTTATATTATATTTCTTATCTGCCTTATCAGCACCCATGAAGTCGTAGTTTTTCTTAAACCTTAAAGCCTTAGTTTCATCATAACCAAGTTCTTTCAGCACAGTAGCGAGAGCATACATCTGCAACTGCGCCCCATGGTTATGAACATCGTAATGGGTGATTATTCCTGCTTTCATATCAGCTATGCTTCCTTAAAAAATTATTATAAAGCCAGCTCTTTATGAAAGATGGCGTATTTACAAAGCCCCATATATAGATCATGTTCAAAACTGCTTCTTTTTTTGAAATCATGGAATGTTCGAGCATATATTTCTGGATACGTTTCCATCCAATAATACGTTCTTTTGAACCACGTTTTGAATCAAAACCATTACCTACTCTGACATATACTAGCGATTCAGGTAAATTATGAAACTTACAGCCGTTTGAAATCATCTTAACCCAAAGATAATAGTCTTCCAAAAGGAGAAGCCTTTCATAGCCACCACATTTCATCAATGAAGACTTCTTTATACAGACACTAACATGGTTCATAGGGTTGCGTCTTTTGCACATTTTCACTATTTCGGAATGATTCTGAGGACAAGATCTTACCCTCATATTTTCATCTAAAGAATCATTAAATTCGGCTATATCAGTTCCAAGCACATCTATATCTGGATTGCTCTCCACAAAAGCAATCTGTTTTTCAAAACGTTTAGAATCACTTATATCATCTGAGTCCATACGCAAGATATAGTCACCTTTGCAGTATTCAGAACCAATTCTTAAAGCATCTCCAAGCCCTCTATTAATTTCTTGTGGTAGATATCTAACAATTCCTTGTTTATCTAATGCAAATCGGTCTAAAACGTTTTCTAGAGATCTTGTCAAAGGCCCATCAAAAACAACAACAATTTCGTCAGGTTTTCTTGTCTGCTTTTCATAAATACTTTCTAATGCAGACTTCAAATATTCTGGCGAATCATTTTTATAAACTGACATTAAGACCGAACAGAACATACCACAGGTTTCTCACTTATATTTTCGCTTCTTCCTTCCCTAACTCCTTCGATTCTAAGAACTTTGAATATTGTCATAAAAAAGATTTGAAGATCAAAAAGGAAGTTCTGTTTTTCAATATATTCGCCATCAAACTTTGCTTTTACCTCAATAGAAAGTTCATCTCTGCCATTAATTTGAGCCCAGCCTGTCAAACCTGGAGTTATATCGTTAGCTCCGTATTTGTCGCGTTCTTCGATTAAATCATACTGGTTCCAAAGAGCGGGTCTAGGACCAATAATAGACATCTGTCCGCGAAGTATATTAAATATCTGTGGCAACTCATCTAGTGAAGTCTTTCTAAGAAAAGCCCCTACCTTAGTAATGTATTTATCTGGGTCTTCCAACAAATGTGTTGGTGCATTATGAGGAGCGTCAATTCTCATAGTTCTGAATTTAAGAATATTGAAAAGCTTCTTATTGCGCCCGACTCTCTTCTGTCTGAATAATGCAGGACCTTCGCTTTCAGACTTTATTGCCAAAGCTATAACAGCAAGCAAAGGCATAAGAAGAATTGCACCTATTAATGATAAGATAAAGTCTAAAAAGCGTTTAATATATTGCTTATAAATATTCGTGTTCTGCATTGTTTGTAATTATTCGATAGTTTTGTAAGCTATTATGTTCTTAGAGATAAGAGGCTAG
>JAFXRA010000218.1 GCA_017526725.1 Candidatus Rifleibacteriota bacterium | reverse complement strand
TTTTATGATAGGACGCGGATGTGTCGGCAAACCCTGGCTTTATGCACAGCTCTTAGGTCATGAAGAATTACTTAAGCCCGAATTAAGATTTCCAATTTTCAGACATCATCTTATGGATATGCTGATGGAACATGGTTCTTCTGCAGTGCCGCTCTTCAGAGTGCATCTTTTTGGCTATCTGAAAAACAACCCCCACTCTGCTACATTACGCAGAAGTTTGTGTATGGAAAGAAATCCCAATGTAGTATTACAAGCAGGCAAAGAGTTTTTTGGGTGATTTTTGTTTATTAGTGTTACGCTTCGCTGTGGAACACTTCGTTGTGGGACGATTGCTACCGCAATCTGTGGGAATCGTTGGAATTGTTAGAGTTGTTGGAAAGATTCGAAGGGTCATAAGTGTTGGAAGTGTTGTCCTAAATTACCCCCTTTACCAAAGGGGGGATGTCTACGAAGAGACTGGGGGATTTTCGAGAACTTTGCAAAACAGTAGAAAGTCAAGTCCGAAGACTTTGAAGTGAACTAAAACAATCCTCTTATCTCTCTTACTCTTATCTCTGCTCTCTAAATAGAAGGTTTCGCGTCTACTGTCCGCTCTATGCTCTGTAGCTCTACTGCTCTCCTATTCTTATCTGGCTTATAGCTTATAGCTTAAAGCTTATATCTTCCATCTTTTGTCTCCATTTTTGGTCTTATATCTTATATCTCAATATTCTTTAACCCATTGACAGAGAAGCTTAAGAATGTTAAATTGTTAGAAATTTCTTTGATATTGGTTATTTATGTCAAATGTAGATAAAATACAATTTCTAAGGCAGGTTGATCTTTTCAGAAGCTTATCTGAAAAGGCATTGTTCGAATTGGCTGCAATTACAATAGAACAAACCTATCCTCCTAAAACAGTTGTATTTAAAGAAGGCGACAAAGGTGACGCGCTTTATATTGTCAAAAGCGGTAAAATAAACATTCTCAAAAGAAATAGTCAGGGAATAGATTCTGTTCTTGTTTCCTTAGGTAAAGGTGCTGTTGTAGGCGATATGGCAATTATTGACGAACAGCCCCGTTCTGCCTCACTAGGAACTGTTCAGGAAACCATTTTCTTAATCATAACAAAAGATGATTTTAGAACACTTTTAGGAACAGTCCCTGAAATATCCTTCCAGATTCTGAAGCTTACTACAGAACGTTTAAGAGCTACCAATGCTCACTTAAAAGAACTAGAAGCTTCAACAAATCAGATGGAAGATGTTATCAGAGTTATTACAAATATTGCGAGAAAGAGTAATCTTCTTTCGCTTAACGCTTCAATTGAAGCAGCCCGTGTTGGTGAAGCCGGAAGAGCGTTCTCGGTCGTTGCGGCTGAAATGAAACGTCTTGCAGAAGATTCTGCTCAGGAAGCAAATAAAATAGATTCACTGCTTCAGGCACTGCAGTCTAAGACTAAAGCTATTGCCAACATGAAGTAAAAAAAGAAGGACAACCAGAGAGTTATTGTTAGAATATAGAAATATAGCGAGTAGGAGCTAAAAATGTCTCAATACAAATCACAAATCCAAAACATGTTCTTATCTCAAGCAAGAAAGAAACATCAAAAAGTTGAAATGGTTCTTGAAACCGGAACTGTATTGCGCGGAAAATTAAAAGCCTATGACCAGTTTTCTGTTACCTTAGGTTTCAAAGACCAATCAGAAGTCATATACAAATCTTCAATTATTTATATGACAATTCTTCCTGCTCTTCATACTCCGACTTCTGATAGAAGACCAAGATACAATTCAAGAGACAACGGATACAGACGTGATGATGGTTACAGAAGAAATTTCTCAAATGATGACTATGAAGATGAAAGTGATGAAAAAGACTTTGAAGAAAATACCAGAGCTCTTAACAGCTATCGAAAACTAGGCGACGACACCGATAATTACAGAAGAGACTCATATAGAAGAGATGAAGGCGATAACTACAGAAGAGACGGCGGTTATCGCAGAGAAAATAATTACCGCAGAGATGACGGTGAAGGCTATCGAAACAATTACCGCAGAGATGATTCTGAAAGCTATCGAAACAATTACCGCAGAAATGATTCCGAAGGCGGTTACAGAAGAGACAACGGCTATAGAAAATACGACAATAATGGCTATAGACGAAACTATGACAGAGACGATGACAACGAACGTCATGAAGGTTATCAGAAGCCTTATAGCCGACGCAGAGACGAAGACTATGACTCTAAGCCAACTTATCAAAAAAGACCTTACAATAAAAGAGATGACGAAGACAATGATCCGCCGCCGCCAAAGAAAGTTATTGTAAAACGTTATTAAAAGCAAAAAGCCCTGAATTCAATTCAGGGCTTTTTTTCAGTATATTATTCAATTATTATTTCTGGCGGAGTAGTTATATCGGGAGCCTCTTTACTGGCTTTCTGCACTGCATGAATACCAACCCGTCTTGCAGCAATGCATAGTTCACCCAAAGTTATTTCGTCATTTACTCCGAAACGGTTTTCTGATGCAGCTAATTTTATATCATAGTTTTTAAGTGCCGTAGAAGGAGCTTCCATAATATTGAATCTTGGAATATCGGTATAAGAAGAACCTTTGGCGAAATCTTTATATTTTAATTCAAATAAATCTGATAAATAAGCAAAAAAGAGTATAGCAGCGTTGCCCCTTGTGGTTGTTTCTGCTTTTTTAATTGAGTGTTCCTGCTCTAAATAAGACTCTGCATTGTCTAAAGGATATCTTTTCTTATTTAGTCTAAAGGCAATATGATTGAGATTTTTTATCATAACATCCATCACTTCACATAACTCTTTTGATGAAGCGACTTTATTTCTGTCTTTATTCAAGCAGATTTCCTCAAGGTCTGAATCTATAGACTTTAAAATATTAGAATTTAAAACAGATTTTTCACATTGAACAGGAATAACTGCTTGTTCTTCGGGTAAAGCTTCTGGAGCATAGTATTTCATTCCCATTGAACTGAAAGCAAATAAACCTAATAAGGTTCCGAATGCAATACCACCGAAAAATCTTTTAATTCTTATCTGTTGGAAAGGATTAAAAATAGAGTTCAATACTCTTCTATATCTTATAGAAATAGTAGTCCCTCTGCCGCATCCACCGCAATACTTAGCTGTAGGAATATTGAGATGCCCGCAGTGATGACATGTTACTTTAACCTGATAGCCGCAAATGGAACAATGCCCGCTTCGGCTCAATAGATTGTCACATCTAGGACAAAAAGTCTGCCTCATATTAAATACCTTTAAATATAACTTATACTTAATATCGGCAGACTCTAGTTAAAATCTTAAAAACTACTTAGAAATCAGATAAACTTAACGGTAATCCGTATCAAAAATAACACCAGAATTGCTCTTTGCCGGAGCAGAATTCTGAGGAATAAAAATACCGGGTTCCCTGATTCCGCTTGATGTATTAGCAGAAGTAGTCGTAGTTCTTTGTATCCAATTACCTGCTGCTGGCTGAGCAGTTGTTTGCGGTCTTGAAGATGCCCCTTGATAATTGGCGCTGAAGAAATCAGAAGCACTTACAAAACCGTTATCTTGTTCACTGGCCTCAGTGTTTTCATCTACAGGTCTAGTAATTGCATTATTTCTAGCAACAAACTTATAATGATCGCACTTAACCAATGGTTGGGATTCTATTGGAAAAACCTGAGTTACTATTTCATTCTTGGGGCAGGAACTAGAAGCAAGTTTACCTGATGTGATACAAACTTTACATCTTACACCGCCATCTGGAACAGGGAAATCTGACTTTGGATATTTTGTCAAAGCCTTTTCCATGAAATCATGCCAAACCGGTGCACAAACATTACCGCCGGCCATGCCTTTACCAAGAGTCTTAGGCATATCATAACCAAACTGAACTATAGTTACTAGATTAGGAGAAATACCATTAAACCAGGCATCAATATAGTCATTAGTTGTTCCTGTTTTACCGCCACAAGTCCAACCCTGAACTTTTGCTCGATAACCTGTCCCCTTTTCCAAAGCATTCTTAAGGAGATCGCACATCATAGCAGCATTGATGGACTTCATAACTTCCTGAGCCTTAGGATTATTTTCTTCCAGCACATTGTCATCTCTGTCGCAAACTTTAGTAATAGCAATAGGTTGGCAATAAATACCAAGATTAGCGAAAATACCGTATGCGGAAGCCATTTCCAAGGGAGTAAACTGTCCAGAACCAAGAGCTAATGAAAGGTTCGGTTCCATTTGAGAACTGATTCCCATTTTCTTAGCCATTTTAATAACTTTTGCAGGAGTTAACTTGTCAATAAGCTTAACGGCGGGAACGTTATAACTCTTTGCCAAAGCTCTCATTAGAGTTACATAACCATGAAACTTATGATCAGAGTTTCTCGGAGCCCAAACCTGCTTTGTCCATGGGTTAGTATAAGAAATATATTCATCTAGAATTGTGTCATTGGGCAAATAACCATTTTCAAGCGCTGCGGCATAAACGAAAGGCTTAAAAGAGGAACCGGGCTGACGATAGGCCTGAGTAACTCTATTAAACTGTGATTTACTAAAATCACGTCCGCCATACATTGCTAATATATGACCGTTTTTGGGGTTCAGGCAAACAAGAGAACCATTCAAATCCGGCTCTTTATCTATTGGATTCTGAATGAATATTGCTGCAGACGCCATAGCCTGTTCTGCATATTCCTGCAATTCCATATCTATTGTTGTATAGACTTTCAAGCCACCATTATAAACGACGTTTGCACCATATTTTTCAAGAAGTCTGTCGCGAACATAAGTAGTAAAATATGGAGCTTTTATTTCTTCTTCTTTCATTTTTGCCAAAACTGGTTCTTCATTTTTAGCCTCTGTATACTGATCAGGAGTAATGAAACCAAGTTCAACCATTTTTGAAAGAACTAAACTGCGTCGTTCTTTATTATCTTTAGGATGTTTTACAGGTTCATACTTTGTAGGGCTCTTTGGAATGCTTGCCAACATAGCGCATTCGCAAATAGTCATATCTTTGGGGTCTTTTTTCCCGAAATAGATTTCGGAAGCAGCAGCTAGACCATAAGCCCCATGACCGAAATAAATTTCATTCAAATAAAGAGTAATAATTTCATCTTTTGAGTATTTTCTTTCCAACTGAAAAGCCATCATTGCTTCAATAGCCTTACGCTTAAAGGTTTTTTCGCTGGTAAGAAAAGCATTTTTAACAAGCTGCTGAGTCAAGGTTGAAGCACCCTGCTTCACTCCGCCGGCTTTAATATTACTTATCATCGCACGAGTAATACCGATGATATCTATTCCATAATGCTGATAAAAACGTTCGTCTTCTATAGCAACAATTGCATGCTTCATATTGTCTGGTATTTCTTGACTAGAAAGAATCTTAGTTCTGTTTTCTTCAGCATGGAGCCTAGCCAGAACCTTACCATTGCAGTCATATACCAGCGTTGTAAGATTTGGTCTATAAGAACTGTCAGAAATAATAGGTATCTTTTCAGAAAAACCTTTAACAATACCTATTACTGCCCCAGTAATTATAATTATAGCAATAACGCTGAAAACAAATCCCAGCTTAAAGAAGAACCATAACCAACCAATTACCTTTTGGGTAATGGTCTCGGACTCATCTTCATCGTCCTCTTCTTCTTCGTTGAGGTCTTCATCTTCTTCTAATTCATCCGGTTCATTACCGTCATCGAAAAGCATGCAATAACCTTCCTTAAATCAATATAAATCATTTTACTAAAATATTAGTCATTTGTACATATCGGAAAGTTATTTATTTATGATGATATTATTTTTTTTAGTGATTTCTCCCTTCTCCCTGTTCCCCACACCCTAAAATAATTAATTGCCACACTAGCAACATTGTTGTATATTGGAGTCTCTAAAAAATCATTCTTTCAAGGAGTTCTTATATGCCCAAAATTATACTTACTGGCGATAGACCAACAGGGAAACTACACATAGGGCATTATGTCGGTTCTCTCAGACCCAGAGTCCAGCTTCAGAATTCTGGGGAATTTGATAAAATACTAATAATGATAGCTGACGCTCAGGCACTTACAGACAATGCTGACCATCCAGAAAAAGTCAGACAGAATATCATAGAAGTAGCATTAGATTACTTATCTGTAGGTTTAGATCCAAAGAAATCAACAATTTTTATTCAGTCACAGATTTCGGAACTTACTGAATTGAGTTTCTACTATATGAATCTTGTTACAGTAAGCAGAGTCCAAAGAAATCCCACTGTTAAAGCAGAAATTCAAATGCGTAATTTCGAAGCTAGCATACCGGTTGGCTTCTTTACTTATCCAATAAGTCAGGCATCAGATATCACTGCTTTTAAGGCTACTGATGTTCCAGTTGGTGAAGACCAGAAACCTATGCTTGAACAGACCAGTGAAATAGTTCATAAATTCAACTCAATATATGGCGATGTCCTGGTAGACCCCAATATTATACTTCCTAAGAATGACGCTTGTTTAAGACTGCCGGGCACTGACGGAAAAGCCAAAATGAGTAAATCTCTAGGCAACTGCATTTACTTAAGCGACCCAGAGTCAGAAGTAAAAGCAAAAGTAATGAGCATGTTTACTGACCCCAATCATTTAAAAGTTTCTGACCCAGGTA
>JAFXRA010000020.1 GCA_017526725.1 Candidatus Rifleibacteriota bacterium | reverse complement strand
TTTCTGCCAAATAGTTGGTGTGCTTTTTGATGCCTAGTGGTTCAAATAGGTATTTATTGGCGTAGTCTACGGTTTTCATATTTGTTGCTTTATAAAGAATTCCAGATAAAATATGAAGACAAACGGTTTTATAATTAAATTCGCCGGTTATACCTTTTTTGCCGCCTAGAAAATCAAGTGATGAGTAAGTCCAATTATCGCTTGAACAGACTTTTGTCCATGGGTCTCCTTTTCCCTTATATGGTGCCCTCATAGTTAATAAGTGTTTAATAGTGACATCATATATTGTTTTTTCGCCTCTTTTAACTTTATAGTCAGGGAAATAATCCAATACCTTATCGTCGATACTTTTTATTTGCCCTTTATCCAAGGCGATTCCAACAAGCAAAGAGATTATGCTTTTGGTGACTGACATTATATGTGTACAATCTTTTTCGCTATAATTGTTCCAACAGTCAGAATATACTTTCTGGTTGTTTTTATATGCGACGACTTGGCAAATATTCGGCTGCTGTTCTTTTATCAGATTATGAAATTCTTCTTGATTCATTCAATGATTTTTCCGACAAATCTGTTTTTGTATGCATGGAATGTTTTCATTATAGCCGTCGTAGGTTCCAGATTCAAGACAAGACTATTTTTATTAAAAGTAAAAATATATTGATTATTCGTTAAAGAAAATGCAACTTTGTCCGAAAAAGGTGATGGATTTGTTTGCCTCCTTATTTTTCGGGCCGAGTAAAGAAACTCGGCTTTCTTTGTTTTAGGTTAAAAACAAAATTATAATGATTTTATATTTGAAGGCGGGAGAGGATTATTCTTGTTTGTTGTTTTATAGATTGTTGCAAGTTCAAAAATGATTAAAGATATTATAACAATTACTAGCAGAATCTTAAGCCAGAATTTTAAACTTGAATTTGGTTCAGTCTTAGGCTTCATTCCTAAAAGAGAACGATGTCTTTCTGCTTCCATAACGTCATTGTTCTTTTCAGCCAGTTCTATATATACCATTCTGAGTTTTGCGTTGTTAGGGTTAGACAGAAGTTTTTTATCCAGCTCGATTCTAGCTTTCTCGTAGGGCATTTCATGAAGGAGTTGAACGAATTTTGATTCCTCTAATACTTGGATTTGCTGTCTTTTGTAGAAAAATTCGTTATTTGAATTGTTTTGTAGCCACAAAGGTTTTGACTGTTTTGGATCAAGAGCATTGGCTTGTTTCCAATAATTTTCCGCTAATTTGGTATTCCCTGATAATAAAGCTTTTTTAGCTCTCTGAATTAGGGAAGAGGCCAGTTGTTTTTGGGAAGGTTCTTTTTTGTTTTGTGTGGCAGCGTGACCTAAAAAGGTAAAATAAAAAAAAGAAAAAAGTAGGATAATCAGCATTAAGCTATAATGTGCAGCGTTTTTCATGGGCCAGGAGGAATCGTGGGGGTTCGATCGATTCTAATCATTCTTATTGCTTTTTCACCACGGGTACTGTCGCCAAGTTTGTTTTGATATGGATATTCGTCTATAGACATAGTATTTAGTTTAATGTTGTCTATATAAGTTGCGGAGGCGTCTTTCCCTCTTTCCCATGCAAGAGGCATATCGCCGGAGGCAATTTCAAAACTGGTATTGCTGGCATAATTAATAGAGACATTCCAGTAAATTTGCTGAGTATTTGTTCCCCACAGGTGCTCTGGAACAGAATTATCTCTTAAATCATTTTTTCGTAAGAAACCCCATTGGCTTAAAGAAGCTATTTTTAGTCTAATGGTGTCTGGAGTATCGGTAGCATAGAAATCTTCCCAGCCAGGAAGCGGTGTTGAACTTGAGGCAGCTAATCTGGCAAGGTCTATAGCCTCTCGAAGTTGGCTAAGATCAGAGTTATAAAAAGATTCGTTTTCTCTGATTACCTGAGTTTGTTCATCTGGCATAAGTTTCATGGCTATAATAGCTGCAACAACCAGCATGATTATAACCATAAGGAGCATGGAACCATTCTTGTTTATTGTTCTACGCATATATGCCTCTAAATATTATTTCTATATTTAATATTAATGATATCGACTAACATAATCAAGACCGATAAATATTTTTTATCGGTCTTGGTAATAAGAATTATTTATTTGATTTCTACATTTCTTAAGGCTTCTGCGGCATCTTCGGGCGGTGTGGGATTGATATAGAATCCCGAACCCCATTCAAAGCCAGCTGTTTTTGTCAGTTTTGGTATTATTTCAACATGCCAGTGATAGAAGTCTTTGTAAGAATCAGAACATGGGGAAGAGTGGATAATAAAGTTGTAAGGCTGACCGGGCAACAAAGTTTCCAGCTTCTTTAATGCAAGCTGAAGTGTGTTGGCAAAAAGCGGAACCATTGAGTTTTCAAGCATTTCAAAGAATGGAAAATGATTTTTTGGTGCAATTTCCATTTCGAATGGGAATCTTGAAGCGAATGGACAGAAAATTATGAAGTTGTCGTCTTCAAAAACAAGTCTGCTTTTGCTTTTTGATTCCTGCTTGATAATATCGCAGATTAAGCAGCGGTCATGGTAGTGGAAATACTCTCTGCAGCCTTCTAATTCTTCTTCTATTCTTTTTGGAATAATAGGAGTAGCAATTATGTGGGAATGAGCATGTGACAATGCTGATAAACCTGCTCCACTGTTTTTTACAATC
>JAFXRA010000217.1 GCA_017526725.1 Candidatus Rifleibacteriota bacterium | reverse complement strand
TATTGTTGTTGGAAATTTTAGTTTTTATTGTGATAATTCATGAAAACTAATGATTTAATGCTTCAATAATAAGTTTGACTTTGATTATGCACCAGGGATATTGCTGAAAAAAAAGCAATATGCTATCATTTTATAAAATATTAATGGAGGCAAATATGGCCGAACAAAAGACAAACACATTAACAACAAATCAGGAACGAATGAAATCTTTAGAAACAGCTATCTCCGGAATTGAAAAACAATTCGGTAAAGGTGCTGTAATGCGTCTTGGTAGTTCCAGACACCTTCAGGTTGAAGCTATTTCAACAGGTTCTCTTTCATTAGATTATGCCTTAGGCGTTGGCGGAATGCCAAGAGGAAGAATCATTGAAATATTTGGTCCAGAATCTTCTGGGAAAACCACAGTTGCACTTCACTCTATTGCCCAAGCTCAGATGTCAGGCGGACAAGCAGCTTTTATAGATGTTGAACATGCCTTAGATCCATCTTATGCAAAACGACTTGGTGTTGATATTGATAATCTCCTTATTGCACAGCCAAGCAGCGGTGAAGAAGCTCTAGAAATTACTGAAATGCTGGTAAGAAGCAATGCTGTAGACATAATCGTTCTAGACTCTGTTGCTGCTCTCACAAGCAAAGCAGAAATAGACGGCGACATGGGTGATTCAACAGTAGGTATGCAGGCCAGACTTATGTCTCAGGCTATGAGAAAACTAACTCCTGTAGTATCTAAATCTCGCTGCGTCTGCATTTTCATTAACCAGATACGTGAAAAAATCGGCATTATGTTCGGCAACCCAGAAACAACCCCAGGCGGCCGTGCATTGAAGTTCTTCTCTTCAGTCAGACTTGATATCAGAAGAAAAGATGCAATAAAAGAAGGCGAAGATATTAAGGGTTATATTACAGAAGTCAAAGTAGTAAAAAACAAAGTAGCTCCGCCGTTTAAGAAAGCCAGATTCGACATGATGTTTGGCGAAGGCATTTCTAAAGAAGGCGAAGTATTAGAAATGGCTGAAGCAGCCGGCGTAATAGAAAAATCAGGTGCCTGGTATTCTTACGGTGATACCAGAATGGGTCAGGGAAGAGAAAATTCTAAGAATTTCCTGAAAGAAAACCCAGATGTATTCGGTGAAATCGTATTAAAGGTTAAACGTGCTTTAGGTATGCTTCCACCTGAAGAAAAGAAAGAAGAAACTAAAGCTACTTCTGCAGAAGAAAAGAAGAAAACTGCTTCCAAAAAGTAATTCTAGCAGTAAGCTGTAAGCCAAAAAGGGATTAATAATGCCCATATGGCTTATAGCTTATAGCTTATAGCTAAGAGTTTTATCTTGAGTCTTGTAATTTATGGCTTATAGGTTTAAGCTTAGCACTTAAAGCTTGTATTTGATATGCACAAAAGCAGTTATATAAAAGCCTTACCATCATATTTACTGCTCATTTTTCTGCCCTGTATTTTTGGGCTTTTTTTATATTTCTTAATTTTAAACATTGATAAAAACCACGAAATTGAAGCCATAAAATCGAATTTATCAGAAAGAGCCACCGACTTTATTGCAAAATCTTCTGCAGTAGACTTTTTTTATCCGCATTTTAATAAATTAACAGAAGAACTGCTGCCTTATATAGAAGACAGAGCCGATAAAAACGGCTCTATTATGACAAACACTGATGTTAGCCGCATAATAAACAATTACAGCGAAAAATTGGGAGAAAACATCCGGTGTGCTATATTTGATAAAGACACTAATTTGAGAAATCCTCAAGATTTACTTCCTCATGAACAAAGGTTTTTCTCTTTTGCCTGGAAAGATATTCATGAACTCTATCCTAAAATGTACGATGTATATAGAACCGACAGAGACTCGATAATAGGCTTAGAATTCAATGTTGAGCTTATGTATGGTCAGCCGGAAATCTGTATTCCAACAAATAATTTTGGGAAAACAGGTGTTTTCTTTTTCAAAGATGTTGCTGAGCCGCTTAGAGGGTTGATAATATTTGCAGAGCATGAATTAACAGGTATCGAATTAGTAAAGAGAAAGATAAAAGATTTTGCGTCAGAAAAGCAGCCTATAATTCTTTACGACATCAAAAAGAAGCAAAGAAAGGCTTCAACTTTTAATAACAAAGAAATACCTTTCGAACAGACCAATACAGAAGAATTTTTAGAAGGTTTTGTAGAGAATAATATGGTATGGCGTGGATTTGACTATGGCGATTACAAGCTTTTATTAGGACAAACAATAGAAGATTCTGACAAATATAACAAAAAATCAATTGCTGCAACAATTATTGCCATACTTATACTATTTCTGACATCCAAATTTTATTTTAAAAATATTACCAATAATCAAGGCATTTATATATCTATCAGATACAAACTAATTTTTATATTTGCCATTGCAGTATATATGCCTGCAATTAGTCTTTGGGTGCTTTCACGCACCAGTCTTCACGATCACAGAACAGCTATAGAAAATAAAGTAAAAAAAAGCATGCTTGATATTTTAAATAAGGTAGACATTGACTTTAAGTCAAAAGAAGAAGAATTAAAAAATTGCTACATTAAGCTGGATAATTATTTAAGAAATTTAAAAGGGAAAGAATTTCCAAGTCACAAAGAATTAGACTATATAATAGAAAAGTTTTCTGGCGATTCTAATATAAGAAGAAATTGGGCCTATAATTGGCTAGACATAAGAAAAGTAGATAAAACTCAACTTTACACAACGACAGCGGATGACACAAACAGCAGAATACAAGCAATAGCAAGAGTATTATCTGTCCTATGTTTAGAAAAATACTGTCCCGAACGATTGTCTCATGCGGGTGTAAAACCAAGTCAGTCAGATATTCTAGTTGGTAATTTACTAGAAAATCCTGCAGTAGGATTTTCAACAATTATAGAACGTCCTGGGCAGATTATTTCATTGGATTTAGATAATACAGGAGTATATTGGTGGTGGAATTATTACCCGGATGAAGACAATCCTGTTGCTTTTTGTGTTGGTAATGCTACTGCAAGAAATGTTAATATGTCTTACTTTAATAGTTTATTAAAAAATAGATATAACGTTGACAACGTAGAAATAAAATTAATAAACTTTCATACAGAAACCCAGCGTTTTTTCCCCGCAATAACAGAGCGTAAAGAATTCTTAAACTTAATTAATGTATCAGATATTAATAAAACAGTAGAATCTTCTATTATTAATTACAAAAATAAAAATTATCTCTGTCTCTGTTTACCAGGCAGTAATATTAAGCGCAGCTTTTTATTAAGCCTGTATCCGGTAGTAGAAATAGATTATCAAATAGAAAAAGTCCGTTCAACTATTTATCTTTTAATGATACTGCTTTTATTAACCTCAACTCTTACAGGCTCTTTATTAGCCAAAACATTTATTACTCCTGTAAATGAGCTTAACAGAGGGTTAGAAGCATTAAGAAAACGTGAAACTGAAACAACTATAAATATAGAAAGCAAAGATGAATTAGGCAAACTAGGAACAGCTTTCAATCAAATGATGGCTGAAATCAAAGACATGCTCATGGCTGGAGCTGTTCAGAAGTGCTTAATTCCTACAGGCAAGCAGAATATTGAGGGATACGACTGCCGAATTTACAACAAAATGGCTGCCGACGTAGGCGGTGATTATGCAGATTTATTCGAATTACCAGATAATAGAACACTAATTGTTATAGGTGATGTAAACGGTCATGGTGTGTCTTCATCACTCTTAGCCGCAATGGTAAAAGCTTCTGTTTTTATGTTTGCCAACCAGAATTTACCGCTTGATGAAATGGTTACAAACACCAGTTATATGATATGTGACCTCTTAGGCAATAAAAAAATAATGAAATTTTGTGTAGTAACTCTAGATAAAAACACAGGTGAATTAGCTATTTGTAATGCTGGTCATCCTTATCCATTAATCAGAGAAAAGGAAATCGGAAAAGTAAGAATTCCCTCAAACATTAACTTACCTATTGGTATTTCTAAAGCAAGATCAAATTATACTCATGAAAAAGTTGTGCTTAATCCAGAAGAAACTCTTTTACTTTACACAGACGGTTTTATTGATGCAAACAGCAACAAATCAGATGGATTCGGATATGATAATTTAAAAGACCTCTTTGCCAACATTCCAACAGAAGATTCAGAAAATATTGAAAAAGAATTAATTAACCATTATAAAACAAATCTTGGTGATAAAGAATCAAAAG
>JAFXRA010000019.1 GCA_017526725.1 Candidatus Rifleibacteriota bacterium | reverse complement strand
TCGTCACATTCCTTAGTCTTTTGTTTACATCTGGTGCAGAAACTGCAACCTTTTGGCAAAGCAAAAAGTGAAGGAACCATACCTTCTATAGTATTTAATCTTCTGACTTTCTGACCAGGCTTTGGAAGAGAAGCAAGCAAACCTTGTGTATAAGGATGCTGAGGAGAATTAAAAATAGTCTTAATATCTGCTATTTCCTGAACCTTACCGCAATACATAACAACAACACGCTGACAGGTTTCTGCAATAACAGCCATATCGTGGGTAATAAGCATAATGGCAGCATTAGCTGTTTTTGCTTTTACATCAAGCATCAATTCTAGAATCTGAGCCTGAATAGTAACATCAAGAGCGGTTGTTGGTTCGTCAGCTATAAGTAGAGACGGATTACAAGCCAATGCCATAGCAATCATAACACGCTGTCGCATACCACCAGAGAATTGATGGGGATAATCTTTTAATCGTTCGAAAGGAGAAGGTATACCTACCAAATCAAGCATATCAGCAGCGGCTATCAAAGCGCTCTTTCTTGACATGTTCTGGTGAAGCATCAAAGACTCTGCAACCTGATCACCAATAGTAAATACAGGATTCAAACTAGTCATCGGTTCCTGGAAAATCATAGAAATCTTATTTCCACGTATTTTCCTGATTGCATTGTAATCTTTTCTTCTATAGCTATCTAAAAGATTTTGTCCTTCAAATATAATGTCGCCATCAACAATTTCGCCAGGAGGATTTGGTATAAGCTGCATTATAGACAACGAGGTTACAGATTTACTCGAACCTGATTCGCCTACGATTCCCAATACTTCCCCTGGTAATATATCGAAATCAACACCATCAACTGATTTTGCTATTCCAGCTTCTGTCTTAAAGTATGTTTTAAGATTTCTTACTGATAATAAAACATCATCTTTCATTTTCATTACTCCTTATCTTAGGCGAGAATACTGTTTCGGGTCAAAAGCTTCTCTTATAGCTTCGCCTATGAAAGAAACAAGGAGCAAAGTTACAAAAAATGCTGTTATTGGTGACAAAATCAACCAGGGTTTTGTCAGGTTTGCAAGACCCTGACCTAGCAATTCACCCCATGAAGAGGTTGGAGCCGGCAGACCAAAACCAAGGAAGTCTAATGATACCAAAGAACTGATGTTGGCAACAATTGCAAAAGGAGCAAAAGATATAACAGGTGTCAAAGCATTCGGAAGAATGTGTTTGAATATGATTGTTGAATCTGTGCATCCAATAGCCTTAGCAGCAGCAACATAATCCTTAGATTTTTCACGTAAGAATTCTGCACGGATGTAATAAGTCATGCCCATCCAGCCAAACAATACCAATATTCCGACTAACATCCAGAAGTTTGGAATCATAATAGCAGCAAAAATCATAACTATGTAAAGGAATGGCATTGCAGACCATATTTCAACAATACGTTGTACAATAATATCGAACCAACCACCGTAATAACCGAGAAGAGCACCTATTGAAATACCTATAAGGTATGAGAAGAAAGTAACAATAAGAGCAAAAGCCATAGAAATTCTGAAACCGTATACCATACGGGCGAATACGTCTCTTCCTCTATCGTCTGTGCCCAACAGATGAATACCAGTAGGCTGCTGAACACCTTCTTTTAGCTTTAAGAAACCTTCCATAGCCATGTTATAGTAAAGCTGCGGATCTTCTAATTCAGCCCATTCAGGATGTTTATATTCGTTAATAATGGTTTCTTTAGTTGGTCTGCGTGCAGGAACATCAAACATATTTTCTTCAAAATAACACTTACGCCATTCACCTTCATTCCAAGTCGGAGGATGAGGAGGTCTGCAAGGCAGTTCATTAAGCAGTGATTCAATGTCACCGTATGGGTAAATAGGCATAAGTACCCAATCATCTCCCCATCTATTTTCCTGATATTCTAAGTCTTCTTTTGTAGCTTTATTATTCTGAATTCGTTCTGCTCTTTCAGCATTGTTCTTCTTATAAAACTCTTTCATTGCACGATAGTTTGGAGAACCATAGCCCTTCATACCAAGGTCTCTAGCTCTCATAGTGCTGAATAATGTAAACTTATAATGGCCTTTGTATTTAACAAAAATCGCGTTTCCATTAATTAAAAATTCAGCAAAGAAAGACAAAACAAAAAGAGATAGAACTATTATGAAAGAATAATAACCGCGTTTTAGGCTTTGGAATTTTCTCCAGCGTCTTTTGAAAATAGGGCTGGTAAAAAACATTGCAAAAGCATTCAAAGCTGCTACAAAGAGTGGCATTAGCCAAATAACAAGGACTATTGCCAAAACTAATGTTGTTAATCCTTCTGCCGTATGACTAGCATTAACGGTTTTGTCAAAACTTGGGCAAAGGGCATAAAGAATAGCCCAAAGAACGACAACAGCCAAACAATCGTATATTTTCTTATATTTTTCGTAATGTTCGTTCATGAGAATCTTATCCTCGGGTCTATAACACAATATAACAGGTCAGAAATAATGTTGCCCAATAAGCCCAGAATAGTTGAAATAACCAAAGAGCCTAGAACTACAGGGTAATCACGGGCAATCAATGAGTTATAGCCTAATAATCCAAACCCATTTATATTAAATACTTTTTCAATAAGGAAAGAACCCGCCAATATTATTGAAAGCATATGGCCTAAACCTGTTGCTAACGGAATAAGTGAATTCCTTAAAGTATGCTTGAAAATAACTGTTTTTTCAGATAACCCTTTTGCAAAAGCTGTTCTGACGTAATCCTGTCCTAGGTTTTCCATCAGTGAGTTTTTCATTAGAACAGTCATAGAAGCAAAGGAACCTAAAACATAACAGAATACCGGCAGGAACATATGCCATGCTATATCTAATGTTTTACCGAAGAAGGTTAAATCTTTGTGAGAAGGATTATTCATTTTAACAATCTTATCAGCAGGAACAGAAGAAAAAGCTGGATGTTCGGAAGTTATCTGGCTGGATTCACTTTTACTCTTTAAAGCTTTAAGGTCTTCATATTTTGCTAATACATCAGCCGGAACATCTCTGACATAGGCTGCATCTCGAACATGTGCATATAAAGATGAATCTTTAGCTATAGCAGCAGATTGGAAGCCACCCAACGGAAACCAGTTCAAATAAGAACCGCCGCCGAAAATCATCAGCAAGAGAACCCCTGCTGTCCAACCAGGTATTGAATAAGCAATAAAGACTAGAACTGAACTTGAGGTATCAAATATAGAGCCATGTTTTACCGCTTTCCAAACGCCTAACGGAATACAAATCGAATAAGAAAGAATAAAACCAGCTAAACCGAATATAATTGAAATCGGGAATTTTTCTTTAATTAAATCCCAAACTGGTCTTGAATAAGTATCAGAAACACCAAGATCAAAGTGAAGAACACGCCACAACCAAATGCCATAGGCCTGATAAAAAGGTTTATCAAAGCCATAGATTTCTTTAAGGCGCTGCATCATTTCTTCAGAAATCTGACCGTTTTCGTCCATTCCTGAAGCGGTCCCGCCGCCGCCTTCACCGCCCTGTGCTGCAGCCTGCTGATATCTTAAAACAGCTTGTTCAACAGGTCCGCCAGGAACGAATCTTGTAACTGTAAATACCAAAAATGTTATACCGATAAAGGTCGGTATCATTAATAATAATCTTCTGAAAAAATAACTAAACATTATTTGACTGCCTCTGCACCATTTCTAGGATAATGTTCGTCCCACCATTTAATGTTTTCCTTACCTGGTTCAACAATTTCTCCATTAGCAATTTTTTTCTTAACTTCTTCTAATTTGTCTTCTGGATACCAGCCAACCGGAAGCTTTTTACCGTTCTTTTTAGCTTCAGTTAATTCTTTATCTTTGTCGGGGTCATACCACCAGGTTGAAAGAATTGAACTGTCATCGCTAGTCTTTGCAAGAACGTAGTCCGGCATACCGAATTTATCCCAGTAAAGAAGTCTTGTGTGAGCTGCATACCAGCCTAATGCGTAAAGATGTTCATTACAGATAATGCCGTCGATTTCTCTGATAGCAGCAATTCTATCGTTTACATCAAACATAAGCGGGTATTTATCACAGATTTCATCAACTCTAGCATTCTTGAAGCCCCAAATATTGTTGTTATCTGGTTTATCTGCAAATTTAGAATGTAATGAACTTTCAGGATTCGGGAAAGTCAAACCAGTATAAGCTCTGGAAGAAATCAAGAAGTTTCTTTCGCCAACTTCTTTAATATCTGTTGCCCAGGTAACAAGCTTAAGGTTGAGTTTTATTCCAACATCCTTTAAGTCTTCCTGGAAAATAGTATAGATTCTTTCAGAACCTTTATCTGTAAGATTGAGGTTCAGTTCAAAGCGTTTGCCATCTTTAACCAGCCATCCATCAGAATCGCGGTTTGCCTGTAACCAACCGGCTTCTTCAAGAAGTTCAACGGCTTTATCAGGATCAAAGCGCATTTTTGGATTATTTGGATTTTCATAAGGGGAATTTGGATAATGAGAATCTAAGAATTCATATTCATTAAATAATAATTTATCCATCATCTTTTCGCGATTATAAAGGTGAGCAAATGCTTTGCGGACTCTTATATCATCAAAAGGCGGCTTTCTTAAGTTAAAAGCAATGCCTGAAGTACCTACTGGTCTGTGAGTATAAACCTTGCGGCGTTGCATCCAACCGTTAGCAATAGCTGTCATCTTAGCTGGAACAAAGACCTGATGCCATTCTCTGGCAACATTAACCATCATCCAGTCTAATTCGCCTTTTTTGAATTTTTCATTTTTGAGATTTTCATCAGTAACAAATATGAAATCTAATTTATCGAAATTATAATAACCTTTATTTTTGGGGAAATCTTTCTGCCACCAATCGTCACGGCGAACCAATACTACTTCTTCGTTAACCTTAGAGCTTTCATAAGTGTAAGGACCACTGCCTTCCATCATCTTAAACTGGTATTCTTCAAGATATTTTTTACCATCAATCTTTTCTAAGATATGACCAGGAAGAATCTGAGTGCCACAGCCTATAGACATAAAAGCACGCCAGTTAAGCTGTTTAGATTTAACCATTACTATTCTATCTGTTACAGCAACCGGGCATTCATACTTGCCATAAAAATCAACAGAGAACGGGTCTTCGATATCTGGGTCGGTATAAAGTTTCCAAGTTTGAATAACGTCATTAGAGCAAACAGGCTTGCCATCTGACCACTTAGCACGTTCATCTATTTCAAAAAAGAAAGTCTGTTTGTCATCGGCAACAGCCCATCTTTTAGCCAGATTTGGAGCATAATCATAGCTTATAGGATCTAAATCCAGTAATGTTTCATAACAAAGACCAGATAAAGTACTATTAAAAGAGGAATTTGAGTTTTTACCTGTTATACGTAAAGTTGGAGGGAAAGAAGTTTCAACGCATTTTAAAACCCCGCCCTTTTTGGCTCTAGGATCGCCGAAAGCAGTAATATTGTCATTGGTTTGCCATTTAAGAGACTTAATCAAAGTATCTTTATCTGCCTGGCTCATGGTTTCAATACTTTCTGCTGAAACCTCAGTTGTTCCTGCTGAGCCTCCGCCTCCAACGGCAAACTTGCCGCTCTTAATAAGCTGGTTAAGTTCTTTAACTGCTTGGGTATTTTCCTTAACGGAATTCTTGATTTCTCTTATTTCTTTTAAGAGTTCATCATTTGACTGCGCATAAGCTTCAAAAGAAAAAGCTGTTAGCGAAAGTACCATTACAAAAAGAAATCTACTGGACTTCAAGATTTGGAGCTCCTTCCACTTTGTTTGTCACAGTTTGATATAAACAAACATAAATAAACATTTATAAATAAATGTAATAATCATTTTACAGTTTTATTCCTATGTTTGGCAATAGTTTTTTTAATTATCTGTGTACAACAAACACAAACAAAGACAAATAAACTTTGTTAAGACTTAAACTCTTAGTGGTCGATAACTAATTAAAAATATAAATATTAGTGGAGGCATGCAAGATGCATTATAAGAAAATTATTGCCTTAGCCATAGCATGCGGCATAAGTGCAGCGGCATACGCTGCAGAAACCTATGATATGGGTAATGTTCAAGTAGTAGGCAAAGATGCACAGAGCAGTAAAATGCTTCAAAGTTCAAATGAAATAGCATTTGGCATGACGGACAAATCGATTCCCTTACCAGACCTTACACCAGAAATCGAAAGTCTTTCTACATATCAGCCAGCCACCGAAAAGCCAGTCGTAGACAATATTCATAGAAGTTTAAAGAATGAATATTCAGCTGCACTTGGAATGGGTAACCGCGGTTCCAGTGAAATGTATGTCAACGGCAGAGGCCAAAACGAAAATTACAAAGGCGATTTAATAATTATCCGACAATCGAAAGACGGCTTCAAATCAAAAGTAGATTCTGAAAAGACCGGTCTTAAAGCTAGAATAACCACCACCAATGACGAGACAACCACCGTAACAGGCGGTGTAGAAATATTAGACAAAAAGACAGCCCTAAGAGGAACTGATACATCCATAAGACAGGGTTTAGACGCTAATGCAAAACTTGATAACGATGATAAGAGACTTTGGATAAATTCAGACTCGACTCTTGAAAACGGGGCTTTTGTAAAAGGATATGCAACATTTGATTCTCTTAATAGAGATATTACAAATGATGT
>JAFXRA010000216.1 GCA_017526725.1 Candidatus Rifleibacteriota bacterium | reverse complement strand
CTCCCTCTAAGGCTGTCTTTAGCATTAAAAGCTTTTCTCATTGCGTAGCTTAGCCCCTGAGAATCTAGCTGATGAACTTTAATAGCCGGAGAATCGGCATATAACTCACCTTTCGGCATTTCTATTTCATTAGTTTTTACAGGAATGATTGTATTCATAGGAAGATTTGAAATAGAACTTAGATAATCAGCTCCAATTATGTGGAGGCCGCAAGCAGTAGCTTCTCTGACATTAACAGCTGAATTAAATGCCAGGTTACCGGCTGCATAAACGTCTGCAGAAGCAAGTAAACCTGCATAATCTTCATCTGATAAGGTATTGTCTATTACTGTAACTTTTGCAAACATAGAGTTTAGAGCACCAAGCTTTTTACGAAAATCCAATATTTCGTAAGCAAAATCTTTCTTTATCTTGGGAAGATGAGTAAGCTTGATTATCAATTCAACTTTTTCTGTAGGCTTAAACTCTTTAATATAAGCTTTTAATACGTCTTCCAAGCCTTTTCTGTTCAACGGATTGCCTGAAGTTATTATTCTGAAATAATCTTTTTTATTAGTATACTCTTCTGGACAAACTGCTCTAGGATTAAAGATTTCTGTATTAACCGGTATCGGAGCTATTTTAATATTTTGAGCTTTGATTCCAGCTTTTCGGCAGGCTTGTGCATGCTTTTCAGAAGGTACAATTACTAATCCTGCTCTATGAAGTCTTTTAAGCTGAGCAAGATCAGGGTTCATCGGGTCAAAACAGGCTATCCATGAATCCTGAGGACCTGCGTGTTCCTGAACAAAACTGTAAAGATTTGAAACATAGCATCTTGATTTACTTACATCAGGCTGTTCTAATGTTTTGCTTACTAATTCAGGAAGAATAAATTCTTTCTGCCATGCATATGAACGTCTTTCGGAAGCGGCAAAGAGGAGATTCTGTTTCTTCGCAGAATCTAAAATAGAGGTTCCGACACGGCCAGTGAAAGTCGGTGAACGGAAATTAGCAATAACACAAACATTTGCTGGTTTTATACTTTTATTGGCTTTGTGCTTCCCGCCGTAAGCTGTTTCGTTACGGCGATTTATCTTTTCAAAGTTTTTAAAGCTGCCATATTCTTCATCATCTTCGAAATCATCATAATCATCATTTCTTTTCTTAAAATGCGGTTGGAAATGAGGTTTGTCCTGTTTGTTATATTTATTGTAACCTTTACTTGCAACCAAGGGTTTGTTTTGGAATTTTGAATTATTGTTGAACTGTCTATGATTTTTATTGTCTTTCATTTAGTATTTACCCCTCTTGCTGCACAATACTCCAGCAGTTTTTCAAATTGTTCTTTAGATAAACCGCCTTGCCCTAATCTGTCTAAATGCTTACCATAATCTCCATGATAGTCACTGCCGCCAGTAGAAGCTATTTTTCGCTCCTGGGCTATTTTATAAAAACTCTCTACGTCTTTATTCTTGTGTTCTATATAAAACACTTCTATGCCGTCCCAGGGTAGATCCTTAATCGTTTCCCATGTTTCCTCCCAGTTGGGGATTAACCCTGGATGAGCAATAACCGCTATGCCTCCTGCGTCATGGATAGCATCTATTGCTTCATTGTATTCTATATAATCTTTTGGAACATAGGCTGGACAGCCATATGTAAGATATTTCTTAAATGCTTCATCAAAATTCTTTACATAGCCTTTGTCTTCAAGGAAATGAGCTAGGTGAGGACGTCCTAATACGCGGTTTGGTTCGCTTTTAAACCAGTTTTCCAATTCATCCATGTTAAAACCCTGTTCTCTAAGGAGGTTTAATATTTTTAGAGCTCTGACATGACGAAGTTCTCTCTGTTTATCAAGAATTCTGGAGAGCTTAGATTCTTCCGGCGAGACAAACAGTCCTAAAACATGCACAGATTTTTCCTGCCCTGGTTTACCACAGGAAAGTTCTGTTCCAGCTACTACTTTTAAATTTTTCCCTTTGGAAGCTTCTTTTGCTTCTATTATACCGTTAATTGTGTCGTGATCTGTAATGCCTAAGGCAGATAAACCGATAGATTCTGCCTTTTCTACCAGCATAGCAGGTGATAGCGTGCCATCAGAAACACTGCTGTGTGTATGAAGGTCTGCAAAAACAACAGGTTGTTTTTTCACAAAAAATCATTCCTTTCACTTAGGTCAACTTTCATTCTATAGTAAATTTTTGAAAAGTTCCATACTTTTGACAATTTTATATTTAAGCAATATAATTTTTGCATAATAAAAATAAGATAGTTATAATTATTAAACTTTTATATTTGTTTTAAGAACTATTTATATAAGGTGAAAATATATGAGAAAGCTTTATTATATTTCTTTTATACTTTGCTGCTTATTATGCTTTGTTTTTGTTGCTGAGACAGCAAAAGCAACTGATCATAACATTCTTCCCCGTTTCCCCGAAATCGTTATCGAAAAATCTTATTCTCAATTTTTTAAAGTAAAAGATTGTCAGGCTAAGGCCTCTATAGAAAACGATATTGCGGTAACCAGTCTGAAAGCAGTTCTTGCTAATATTTCAGACAAAGAAATCGCTAGCTCTGTGAAATTCAGAATTCTTTATCCGACAACTATTAGCAAAATATCTATAAATGTTAACGGCAAATCTTTTAAATATGATCCTGAAAATCCTAGATATAGCTTCTCTTTAAAGCCAAATGAAGAAATAAAATTTGAAATGAATGCAAATGTCTATATCAATTATAGTATTGATGCAGTTCGTAAGGCTATTAAACGTAAAGAAGAAGAAGAAAAAGCAGGTGTAAGAGATGCAAAATCAGTTAAGCAAAAAGGGCAGGACATCGCTACTTCATTTATGCGCTATTTTAAGTCCAATGACCGATATGGAAAAAGATTCCAGATTGGCTCTTTGATTTCTAAATGGGGACTTTTCCCTGTTGATTTTGAAAAAATAAATGTTGAAATCAAAGTTCCAGAAACCTTTACTGTTATAACATCTTATGAAAGCAGTTGGCAGGATGTTAAAAAAGCAAAAAAAGCCATTACTTACAAAACCGCAGATACAGAAAATTATAGCGATGCTATTTTCTTGCCAGCATCAGATAAAGAAGAACAGCTTAAAACCATGGAAATTCTTAAGTCTGATTACTTTAAAAGATAGTATTGGTAGAAGAGATGAAGGTAATAAAAAAGCTGGCGTAAGCCAGCTTTTTTATTTGCTCAATCTCAAATATCAATTCCTTTAAAAGCGGACAGTTGCTTGCTCAACCTTATTCTCCTCCGCGGTCTCTGTGAATTTGTACCTTCGTATAGGCTTTAAGGGAACGAGCCTTGTGCGGAGAATAAAAGGTTTCGCGTCTACTGTCCGCTCTAAGCTCTGCCGCTCTCTACTCTTCGCTCTCAATTCCTAATAAATACTCCCAGTGTTTCCATGTGATATGTTCCGGGGAATAAATCGAAAGAATAGACGCTGTCTAACTTATAACCCATTTGTTTGAGGGCTTTTGCATCTCTTCTGAAAGTCATTGGGTTGCATGAAAGATAAGTAATCATTTTTGGTTTGATTCCGG
>JAFXRA010000215.1 GCA_017526725.1 Candidatus Rifleibacteriota bacterium | reverse complement strand
TCTGAAGAACAGCTCATAAAGGAAATGGGTGAAGATTCCTATAAGGATTTAACAAATGGTCAGAAGGCTCTGGTTAATGCTTATCGAGCATCTCAGCAACAGTCTGTTAAAGAAAGAAAAGATCACGCTTACAGAGATTGTAAAGTGAATCTTTTTGATACATCTGATGTTGAAGGCAATGATGACACTGACCCGACAGGTCTTTTACAAAGAATAATGAAAACAGACTTTTGGCCAGGATGTTTTGAAAAGACTGGAAAAGTACAAATAGGAAGTGCATATTTCAGCAATCAAACAAATGCCGAAGAAGGTAAGTCAGTTTTTATTCATGAATATTCCCATTCCTTAGACAAGAGTTCTTTCATAGACGGCATGTATGGATTAGACAAGGCCCATTATCTTGATGAAATCACAACAGAAAGAGCAGCTTTTAAAGAAGCTTGGGCTGAATACAATGAAATGATCGAATCTAAAGACAGAGTAAAGGTTTATGAAAAGATTGCCCGAAAAAATCAGCTTTTAATGGTCGAATCTGATACAATAGGTGGTTATTATCG
The DNA here is from genome assembly GCA_017526725.1 of Candidatus Rifleibacteriota bacterium. The sequence continues at coordinate 13,987 of JAFXRA010000215.1, read as the reverse complement.
TAAGGAAGATAAATTAAAAGCAAAAAATGCTTCAGCAGAACAACTTTTGGCTAATGAATGTTTTATGGCAACCTTACTTTATCGTATTCATGAAAAAACAGGCAATAATTCTGAAGGCAAAGATAAGGTTTCAGCTGCTTTCTATGCTACAAACGGTGAAGACAACAATATGTCTAATGTCATTAAGCAGTTTTTAAAAGATAATCCTGAAGATGCCAAAGTTGTCTATGAAATTATAGATAAAACCTTATTAGGAAAGATGACCGATAAAGAATTTCTTGATTTCGTAGGCGAAAATGAAGACAGCCTTGCATACGTGGAAAATCGAAATAAAGGCTTTTGGGCCAAACTTAAAGATAAATTCTTCAAAAAGTCTGACTCAAAGAAAGATAAAGAAACTGCAAATAACTCTGTGAAAGAATCAAAAGAAGATGTTACAACTGCAATTTCAGTAGATAATGAAGATATGAATGTTTCTTCAGAAAAAGTTCAGCTAAATAGTAACTCAGGTAACCCATTTGATGATTAATAAAAGATAGATAAAAAAAAGCCTCCTTATTGGAGGCTTTTTTTTCTGGTAATTTTTCTGGCTTTAATGAATGAACCTAATCAATCTATTATTCTTCTGTCGAATAAGGTTCACTAGGATATTTATCCTGAGGTAAGAATTTAACAGAATAAACAGATTTCAACTCTTTTTTGCCGCTATCTGTAAGAGAATCTATTAGTATTTCTCTGGTTAAATCATTCGGATATTGTTCTTTTGCGTTATTTTCTACATATTTAATAATTGCATTATAATCTGGGGTATATTCCACCTTTCCCTTTATGCTGACTTTATTACTATTTGCAATTTCTTTAGTAATCGGCAGCACAAAATCAAGGGTTCCCACATTTCCTTCAGAGATTACTGGAAATTTAGTAGCAGAAGGAACAGGAACTATCGGTTCAAAGCCTGATAATTTAACTTTCAAGGTTACATCCTTGGCATCACCAATGATAGACATAACTTCAAATCTAAAAGTTACAGTATTCTGAGTATAGGAACGAATATAAATATGTTTCTTCAAACTGTTCGGGGGTGAGTAGTGTTCTCCAATATTTTCTGAAGCGATAGCAGCAAAAGGATTACTTATTAAACAGGCTAAGACTAATGACATAGCAGAAAATAGTTTCATTAAGAATCTCCCCACAAATATGATTTATCTAATTATACGCCAACTTATATAAATTTTTCAATTTTATACAGCAGATTCTAAAGTAAACAAAAACAAAAATAAATTAGTCGTATTCTAGCGCAGTATTTCGGTTTGTACGAGATGCTATTGTTTTATTTTTTAAGAATTGTACGAAAAATAAAAAAATAGTGCACCGAGGTCTTGCGGGTTTTATTTTTTATTATTATAATCAGTTTATCTACTGTTTTAGTGAGTAGGGAATAAGTGCTAAAAATAAGGAGTATAAGCTCAATGAAAAAAGTATCTAGTATAATCGCTGCTACTGCTCTTATGATAAGTGTCTCCGCTGCTTCTTTTGCAGCTGCCCCCGCTAAGAAACCAGCTAAAAAAGCTGCTATGAAAGAATGGACTTTTGCAGTATTTCTGAATGCAGATAACAATCTCGACAGATTTGGTGTTGAAGACCAGGAAGAAATGGCTCGTGTTGGTTCTAACGAATATGTTAATGTTATTTCTTTGATCGACCGTGAAAGAGGTCCGGCTCAGATTAACTATATTGAAAAGGGCAACATCAAGAAGATTAAAGACATGGGCGAAATGGATATGGGTGATTATAAAGAACTCGTTAAATTCGCCAAATTCGTTAAAGAAAATTATCCTGCCAAACATTATATGATTGGTATTTGGAACCATGGTTCTGGTTGGAAAGCAAAACAGGATGCTTCTAATGTAGTTCGTGGTATTTCTTACGATGATTCTTCAAGCAACCACATCACTAATGACCAGCTTGCTATTGCTACAAAAGAAATAGCTCAAGTATTAGGTCAGAAGATTGACGTTATCAACATGGATGCTTGTTTGATGGGTATGGCAGAAGTTGCTTATGCTATTAAAGATAATTGTGAATACTTTGTAGGTTCAGAAGAAACTGAAGCAGGCAAAGGTACTCCTTATGATGACGTTCTTAAAGGTTTGAAACCAGGTATGTCTGCAAGAGATTTTGCAAATCATTGGGTAAATGCATATGCTCAATCTTATAATGGCGGCAGCCAGGGTCGTGACGATTCTACTCAGTCTGCTTACGATTTGAGCAAAACCGATGCTTTGCTTGATGCTATGGATGGTTTTGCTAAAGCTATCATGGCTGGCAAATATTCTGACAAGGTAATGGCTGCTGCTGGTAAGACTGTAAAATTTGCTTATCCACAGAATATCGACCTTCTCCACTTCCTTAAGAATTTGAGACCAGAAGTTCAGGGTGATACTGCTCTTAATACTGCTATGGATAAAGTAGAAAAAGCAGCTAAGGCTATGATTATCAACAATAAGACAACTGGCCGCTATTACAACAAGTATGAAAATGCTGAAGGTATTGCTGTTTATCTGCCAAGCAACCTGATGATTGAAAGCAAATATTTGACTCTTGATTACTCTAAGAAAGTAATGTGGGATGATATGCTTATGGCTCTTCGTGAACAGAGAGATGTTCAGAAGACTGTTGAAGGCGTTTGCAAAGGTGACTTCAAGGGCTTGAAGAGCGCAATCTCTGAAGCTAAGAAGAATCCTCGCAGCAAATATGCAAGAACTCTTCTCCGCGAACTCAACTACGCTGCTTACACTGAAAAGAAGATTCAGGCAAAAGATAAAGATGAATTCGACAGATTGTTCAAAGATCTTAAGAGTGCAATGCAGTCTAAGTAAGTTAATTAGTTAACTGATAAAAAGGCTTTCTCTTAAATAAAGAGGAAGCCTTTTTTATTGCTTGTTTTTATCTGAATGTACAGAAATTTTCAAAAATTATTATCGAAATAATTGCGGTTTTTGGATTTTATCATTATAATTATTCTAATCATCTCTCATTTATATTGAGAAAATAAGTATATAAGTATAGGAGTATAAGCCAAATGAGAAAAGTATCTAGTATAATCGCTGCTACTGCTCTTATGATAAGTGTTTCCGCTGCTTCTTTCGCAGCTGCCCCAGCTAAGAAACCAGCTAAAAAAGCTGCTGTAAAAGAATGGACTTTCGCAGTTTTCTTGAATGCAGATAACAACCTCGATGAATTCGGCGTTGAAGACCAGGAAGAAATGTCTCGCATTGGTTCTAACGAAAACCTTAATATCGTTACCTTGATTGACCGCGAAAGAGGTCCGGCCCAGATTAACTACATTGAAAAAGGCAAGATCAAAAAGATCAAAGATATGGGCGAACTTGACATGGGCGATTATAAAGAACTTGTAAAGTTCTGTAAGTTCATCAAAGAAAACTATCCTGCCAAACATTACATGATCGGTATTTGGAACCATGGTTCTGGCTGGAAAGCAAAAACTGACAAGAACGTAGTTCGTGGTGTTTCTTATGACGATTCTTCCAACAATCACATCACTACAAACGAACTTACTACTGCAACAAAACTTTGTTCAGAAGCTCTTGGTCAGAAGATTGATGTTATCAACATGGACTGCTGTCTCATGGGCATGGTTGAAGTTGCTTATGCAATCAAAGACCATTGTAATTACTTTGTAGGTTCTGAAGAAGTAGAAGCCGGCAAAGGCACTCCATACGATGATGTTCTTAAAGGTTTGAAGCCAGGTATGGCTCCAAAAGATTTTGCTAATCATTGGGTAAATGCTTATGCTAAGTCTTATCAGGGCGGCAGCCAGGGTCGTGATGATTCAACTCAGTCTGCAATCGATTTAAGTAAGGTAGATGCTTTGGTTGATGCTCTTAATGGTTTTGCAAAAGCTATAATGAGCGGCAATTATGCTGATAAGATTTCACCTGCTGTTGGTAAGACTGTTAAGTTTGAATATCCAGAAAATATCGACCTTCTTCACTTCTTGAAGAATTTCAAACCTCTTGTTGAAGGCGATTCTGCAGTAACTACTGCTATCGCTAAAGTAGAAACTGCAGCAAAAGCTGCTATTATTAACAGCAAGACTACTGGCAGATCTGCTTCTAATTACCGCTATAAAAATTGTGAAGGTATCGCAATCTATTTGCCTCAGCGTTTTACTTATGAATCTAAGTATTCTGAATTAGGTTTCTCTAAGAATGGTATGTGGGATGATATGATTCTCACTCTCCGTAGCCAGAGAGACGTAAAAGAAGCTATCGATGGTGCATGCAAAGGTGATTTCAAGGGCTTGAAGAGTGCAATCTCCGAAGCTAAGAAGAATCCGCGCAGCCAGTATGCTAGAATGCTTGTTCGCGAACTCAACTATGTTGCTTACACTGAAAAGAAGATTCCTGCAAAGAATCAGGAAGAATTCGACAGATTGTTCAAGAATTTGAAAAGCGCAATGCAGGCTCGCTAATCTAAACTCTAATTCTTATTAATTAGTATAAAAAGCCGTTCTCTTTTTAAGAGAGCGGCTTTTTGTTATAATTATATAAGTAATTTTGGGATTTAGGAAAAAATAATGAAAAAAGTAATAATCGGTTTCTTTGCTGTCTTTGCAATATTGGGTATACTTGTTGTTTTGGTTGGTTATAGATATTATGATTTTTATTTTTTTAGAAAGCGAATAGAAAGTTTCCCTCCTTTTCAAGGATTTGATTATTTTGGAAGGTTTGAGGGAATGCATAATGATGACAACTTTCCAAATTACTTGATTAAGTTTTTGTTAGATAAAGAAAAACAAGATAAAATATCAGATTTGCTTCGTTCAATACCTGAAAAAGATAAATTGTTCCAAAAAGATGCTAATGAAAAGTTAATCCAAACTGCTAATCCTTTGATTTCTAATGATTTGTATAGATTTAACGAAATTGTACCAGTCATAAAAAATAAAATGAAAGAAACCAAAAATTCTACTCCTGTATCTTTCAAAGATAGTGAAAAGAATCCAGATTCTCCACGTTTTAAGACTATAAAAGATGCTGCAAAATATTGGTTTATAGTAAGTAGAATGCTTGAACAAAGAAAAGAATTCGAAACTTCATTGTATTTGAGTCATGCTGTTTTTTATTTATTAAAAGATAATCAAACTATTTATAAAGATAGTGGATCTCTGATGAATGAAATGGTAAATGTAGCTGTTTCTGATATTGCTTGTAATTCTATACTAATATGGGCTAGTGCCCCTAAACCTCAGTGCAGAGAACAAAGCAAAGAAGTAGCAAAAGATATTTTAGATTTTGTAAATAATGAATATCCTTTTTCTCATTTTATAGAATTTGAGTTATTGGCGTCAGAAGATTTTATTGATTACTATGCTAATAAAGGCGACCATATGTTGTTTAAATTTAGAAAATCCAGTTCTTATGAAGAAATCAAAAAATTCTGTTTTAAAGATCCAATGAAATTTTTTGATAAACCTATTTATGAAATAAAAAAAGAGTTGGCTGAATGGTCTGAACGACGAAATAAATTCCTTAGAGAGTTTACTCCGACAGATTATGTTTTTTATCTTTTGTTTAATCCATCAAAAATGTTGGGTTTGTATTTAGCTAGAGATTGGAGTGCAGATTTTAAAAAAGCTAAGGAAATTTATGAAGCAAGTTTGACAAAAATGGAAATGACAGCTATCGCTCTTGCTATTAATTCCTTTGTTTGTGAGAAAAATAGATATCCTGAATCTATGGATGAGTTAAGTGAATGGTTTGGAACAAAACTTCCTGATAATAGAATAACAAATGAGCCTTATAAATTGGATTTTAATGGCAAACATGTTCTTTATAACAATTCTGTTGCTGGAAAAGAAATCTATTTCGACTTTTCAACAAAATAAGGCTGTTTGCAAATTCTTGACACTTTTGAAATTGATAAATATAATTAAAAGACAAGGTATGCTTTTCTAATAAGAATATAAGGTCAAATAGTATGAAAAGAATGATTGCAAAATTAATGCTTGTTTTTTCTTTGGTATTTGTTTTATGTACCGAAGTTGATGCAGCTAAGCGAAACCCCAAAGAATGGACTTTCATGATTTTCATGAACGCCGACAACAATCTTGATCAGAGCGCTGTTAAAGACTTGAAAGAAATTCGTGCTAAAGGCGGCTCTAATGAGTTCATGGATATTGTTGTTATGGTAGACCGTGAAAAAGGTCCTGCTGCAACATATTATGTTGAAGGCGGAAAACTGGAATTAATCAAAAATCATGGCGAAGTAGACATGGGTGATTACAGGGTTTATACAAATTTCGTTAAAAGTGCAATCAAAAAGTATCCTGCTAAGCATTATTGTTCAATCATTTGGAACCATGGAACCGGCTGGAAGGCAATTAAAGCTGCTCAAGGCATGGTAAGGGGTATTTCATACGATGACCAGTCTGGCAATCATATCACTACTGCTCAATTAGGCTTTTCTTTGAAAGACATAAAAGCGGCTTTAGGAAGAAAGCTTGATTTGCTTTGTTTCGATGCTTGTTTGATGCAGATGGCAGAAGTTGCTTACACTGTTCGTGAAGGTGCTGACTACATTGTTGGCTCTGAAGAAACAGAACCTGGCGATGGCTATCCATACAAAGAAATATTCTCTAAAATGAAAAAGGGAATGACTCCTATTGATGTCGCAAAGCTTATTACAAAAGAATATACCGATTCTTATGATGACGGCAGCGCTGGTTATCATGCAAGCACTCAGTCTATAGTTGTTTCAGCAGCTTATGAAAACTTCAAAGATGAACTGAATGGTTATGCTAAGATGCTTATGTCTTCAGATTCTTGGAAATATATAAACAAGATGCTGAGTGAAGTTCAGGGCTTTGGTTATCCTGAAAATATAGATTTGAAACACTTTGTTGTTCTTTCAAAATCTAAAATCAAAAATCCAAGTTTAAAAACTGCCGCAGATAAGCTTTTGAGTTCTATGGAAAGACTTGTTCCTATGGCATCTAGAAGTGGTTATGGAGTTAACTTCGCATATGGCTTAGCAATATATTTCCCGAAAGAATCTCATAAATTCAGTAAGGAATATTTCCATCTGCCTTTTGCTAAGGGTACAATGTGGGCTTCTATGGTTCAGGATTATTACAAAAAATCCTTAATCAAGCCTATTATGGAAGAAGTTGCTCAGAACAAAGTAACAAAGCTTAAAGAATACGTTGCCAAAGCAAATGAAAACAATAGAGACATAAGCTTGGAACTTATTGCTAAGTTAAATTTCCTCTGTTTCTCAGAACAGAAGTGCGATGAAAAGACTCAGAAAAGAGTTAAAGCACTTTTGCTTGAATTGAAGAACAAATAAAAAGCTTTAATGAATTTCGAATCAGACAATAAATACCAGCTTTTAAAAGCTGGTATTTCTGATTTAGCTGATATTATAGATTTTGAAAAAAGGGTTTTGAATGATTCTTCTGAGTATTCTTCTAAGAGAAGTCTGCAAAACTATATTAAATCTTCAAATTCGGAGTTTTTACTTATTAAATATTGTGGAAAAATCTGCGCATACGGGTTGCTTACGCTTAGGTATTTTAAGCAGAAACCTTCCGGCAGAATCTGTAAGTTAGCTGTAGATAAAGGTTTCAGAAAAGCGGGTTTGGCTTCTAAGCTTATTAATGAATTAGAAATATTTGCTGTTAGAAACTCTATGACGGGTATTTTTGCAGAAGTTAGAGAGAGTAATCAAGCTTCTTTAAGCCTATTCCAAAAACTTGGCTATCAAAAGACAAAGATTTTATTTGGTTATTATAGCAGCATAAACGGCAGTTATGACCTTGAAAACGGAATTAAGCTTTATAAGGGGCTAGAGCGATAGAGCAATAGAGTCTTCTGACTTAACTTTTTACTGTTTTATAAAATTCTCGTGAATCGTCCTCACCCCCTTTCGTAAAGGCGATGCTCCCCCACGAATGGTTGAGGGGATCTGTCACAAAGAACCTCCCCAAAAGCTTTTGCTTTGTGGGATGTGGATTTGACGAAGTCAAAGACAGAGGGGCTGCATTGTTTTGCAATGCGGTAGAGGAGGGCTGACTATCGTAAGGTAGTCAGTAAGGGGGATTTTCCAATATTTTAATGCATTTGCTCTTCTATTTTTTGTCAAGTATTTACATTGTAAAATTATTTTATTATAATACATAGTAGTGTATTGTAGTATAAAATAGTATTCGGGGTGGGCTTGTTATGTTCAAAAAACATTATATAAAATTAATTTTTATTTATATTTTACCAATAATTGGTTTCGCTTCAACTTCGCTTTTGGCGGAGGATAAGAAAATTACAAATAGTCAATCTGATGTTCTATCAGATTTAACTGTTGCTGTAGTTGATACGGAATACTTATTTAATAAATTTATTGAAGATTCAAATATTAGAAACAAAGTGTTAAATGATTATAAAGTTGCAGTAAGAGATTTACAGGGCTTGCCACAAGAATCTAAGCAACAAAGAGCAATGCTCGAATCAGAAAAAATATATTCTCATTATTCATACCAAGTTTCTCAAATTATTATTCAAGCAATTAATGAAATAGTAAATGAAAGATCATTATGTCTTGTTGTTAATAAAAAGACTTTTCTAATGAATGAAAAAATACTTCCTCCTGAAACCCAAAGGAGGATGATTCCTAATCAAGCGGTTTCTAACAAGCAAATTGTTGAATTATTTGCTCAATCTATTTTGTCTGCAAAATGCAACTGTATAGATATTACCCAAGATGTTAGTAATCGTATTACAAAGCTATCTTCTAATATCAGAATCCTTTCTTATGGTAGGAGTTTGAAATGAAAAAAAATAAACCTTATGCTGTGTTTTTTCTTTTCTTTTTCTTGTTTTTGATTTCTTCTTGTTTACTAGCATATGATAACTCAAAAGAAATAATTACAGAATTTGTTCCTGATACTGGGGATATGAATGAAAGGGAGTCAGACAGAAAATTTGCTGGCTCGTTTAAGATTGAAACAAAATCAACTAATGCTGATGACTATAAGGTTGGTGGTTCTGTTAAAGATATAAATGTTGCTGTTTATGCATCTTGGAATAAGAACGGCACATATGAAAGAATATTATCAGATTCTTTCACACCTGTTGATGGGAGTGGAAATATAATAACAAGCAAAACTTTTAGTTTTTCTCATAAAAACCCCAATACTTGGTCTAACCCAATGGCGGTCATTGTAGTGGCTAAATTTAATTCCACACTTGGTAGCAGTCCAAGCACTTCTTTTGATGGTCGCGGTGATGTTTATAAAGATATGAATCTTGAAACTCCCCCTGCACTAACTAATGTTGCGATAGGTTATGGTAGTACTTATTATGAAGGTTTGAAGTCATTTGACGGATCTTTGGGAACTATAGACCCAATTACAGGAAAAGTAAAAATAGGTATGACTATTTTGGTTGAAATTAAATTAGACCCGAGAACTAGATCAGATGGAGGAACAGGTGCATATGACCCCACTCCGGAGGGGGTTGGTGTTTTTGCAGATTTAACTGGCGGAACAAATCCTACTACAAGAATTTATGGTGCTACAAAATTAGCTGGTGAGTATTATAAGTCAATGAGTCCTAAGAAACTTCCTTTTGATTTACCATTTTATGGAGAATGGGAAGCAGATGCAAATACACCAGGTGTAATTGTTGGTGGTCCTGCTATGGCATGGGGTGCCCCGCCTGTTTTAGGACAAAACTCTACTTGGACTGAACAGGAAAAAGTCATTTGGTATTTACCTCCAAAGAAAATATCTTTTACTCCGGATATAAATAAAAATGCTGAAGGTAAATTTGAAATTTATGATGGGCAGTCCTTTGGTGCCAATGCTACTGTTGAGTTAAGAAAATTACAAATTCAATCACGTATTTCAGGTTTTGAATGGAATTGGGGAGATGGGACAACAGATAAATCTGATAAAGTAAATGGCAAAATGACCAGTCATAAAAGTCATACCTATAATTTAAACAATCCTGAAGTTGGTCAAGAATTTAACGGTTATTGTATTATTCATTACCAAAACTCTACCAATAATTCCACAGAATTACGTTACCCATTTACTGTAAAAGTAAAACCACTTCCTTCAATTTATCCTAAGAATTCTATACAGGTTAAAAGAGAAGATGGAGCTGGAAACGTTGTTTCTGAATTAGTGAAAGAAGATTTATTATATAATTTTTTAGGAACAGGAAGAGGTGCTAGACTTGTTACAACAGAAGAGCATAAGAATATTTATTCTTATTATTTCACAATAACTGATCCAATAGCTGACCCTTCTTTAATTACCAAAAATACTACAAGTAAAGAAAACCCAAGTATTAATCATAAATTTAAATATGTAGCAGAAGAACATGGACAGATTTATGAAGAACCATATAAAACAGTAAGACTATATATAAAGTATCATGAGGGTGCAATAGTAAATGGAGAATTGGTGCACCTTGGTGAAAAAACTAAGTTGTTGGTAACAAGGGTATTTAAATTAGGTGCTCAGGATATAGATGGTAATAACAGATATATCTGTTTTAATGTAAAACCTGCTTCTTATACTTTTCCAATAATTACGAGGAATTTGAGTCAGATTGAACCATATAAACCTGATTATTTTGGAGAATCATGTGCTGTTGGAACTATTACAGAATCATTACAAAGAGTTACGATGAAATTTAATGCTTCTGCCACAATTTTTTATGGTGGTAACTTTGAAAATGAAAATACTGGTGAATTAGATAGATTTGATGGTGTTGCAACCAATACAGTGTATTATAGATGGAGAGTTTTAACTGCAGATGGTGAAGATGCTTTTGAAAAAGGCTATGCTGAAGTAGATAAATCAGAATATGCTTTAATAAGTGATTTTAATGAAAAACCATATGCTTTAAAGGATTCTAACGGTAGACCTTATTTTATAAACAATAATGGGAACCCAATAATAGAATCAAATGCTCACACTACAGGACAAACTAATTTACTGAGAGATGGAACTCTTAGATATGCTACAGAATCAGAATTCCCACATGGAATAAAACCTATAACAATAACTTTTAAAGTTCCTTATGGAAATTCGATTAATCCGAATAGATTCTATAAAGTTTTTGTAGAGGCAAAGTATCAAGATTTAAAATGGAATACAACAAAGAGTGAATCATTATTAGATGAGTTTGATAATAGCCTTAATGCAAAATTGAGATTTAGTTCAACTAAAGGGCAACGATATATTGTGCATCAGCCTTGTTATAGATTTAGACCAGAACCAAATTATTATAATTTAGTTTCAGATAATAATGGAAAATTAAAGATTGAACCTTCTTATGGAACAAGCAATGAGGATTTTACTTTTATAAGTGGTTATGTACCATTAGGTAAAGAACAATATGATGTTGTTTGTGATTATTCTAGTGGTGCATTGGTAAAAATCAATAATCAGGTTAGAGCAACCGTATCATTCAAAAATGATAGTGATGAACCACTTAAAAATAAAGCATTTACAGGAGATCCATTATTTGTGGATAAAAATACTGAAAATATAGCGAATATTGGAAAGAGTATATCAATAAAAATAGACAGTATAAATCCTGATGTAATAGCTTCATATGTTGAAATAATATATGACAGATTCGATGAAGATAATTATAGAATGGTTCCAATGAAGTCTTCTGTATGTGATTTAGATTTGACTAAGGATAAGCTTAGTGACTACGTTGAAAAAACTAATGGCAGTTTTGAAACTAATGGTTCATTAGAAGATGTTGCAAAAATAATATTTGATTCTATAAACAAGAAAGGTTATTTAACTGCTAGCCAAAAAATAGATAAATACCCATTTGTTTTATCTTCCTTAGAAAAATATAATATCAATAAGGGAACAAATCAATATCATAGCAGTTACGTTGCATTGTATTCTGATAAAGAAGAAAGATTCCCAGATTCATTTGCTACAAATATGAGAGCTCCAAATGCTAATAGTGTGGATAATGAATACTTCAATGCGGGGAAAGAAATACTTTATGGTAGTAACAAGCATATCATAAACAATACAGGAAGATTTAATTATAGGGCTAAAGTATATATTGATAATGGTTTTAAGCATTACATAGAAACAGATGTTGCCTCTTTTACTGTGTTAGATAACGATATACCAAATGTTAAAATAACATTGGTTAGCCCAGATTCTGGTAATGCTACTTTAGTAGAAATATTCGGTGGTTTTAATGATCCGATGAATGTTTATACGGCTAAGGCAACAGACAAAGTTAATCTTGCTCCTTTCACTTATAAACTTACTATTGATGATAAAATAAAGAGAAATGAGGAAATTAATGAGACTACAAAAGAATTAGATTCAAATGAAATAGCAACTACTACTGTTGATTTAACAGGTAATCCTTTTGAAGTATCTGCAAATGAGAGATTTTTATGTAATATTCAGGTTACTGATAATGTTTTACCAAATACTAATGACAATTTCGTTATCAATGGTAAATTAAGCGGTAATGGCGTTGATGAAATATATGACAAAATTAAGCCTGAATTTAAAGAATCTCTTGTTAAAGATGCTAGTGGTAAAAACAAAAAAGTATACACCGCCGAGGTTCCTTATTATATATCAATTACACAACCCGGAGAAAACTATAGGCTTATATTCAATATATTAGATAATGGTAACAAAAAAGCTATTGAATTATTTCTAAATGTAAAAGTATTAAAGGAAAAGAAAGCCGTTATTCGTGTCTTAGATCAGCAACATGAAAAGAAATAAGTTAATTAAAGCATATTCATTAATTGAAATAGTTTTAGCATTATTGATTCTTGTTGCCGCTGTTTTGCCTATAATTGGGACTATAAGCAACGATACAAAAAATGCTTTAATAATAGCAAATAATGAATATGCTATGCAAAAAGCTAGATATATTCTTGACACTGTGCTGGATTCTGTGAATTTTGATGAATTAAATTCGGGGAGTCCAGCTCAATTAACAGGAAATTCTCTAAAAAATCTCTTTTCTAGCTTGTTTCCTGAATCAGGCAATACTGGTAATTGTGAAGGAACTATTACTGATACAAAAGGTCAAAAATTTTATGTGAAATTAGATGTATATGATTTAAAAGATTTGACTTATTCGGCGTATGATGTCGATTCTGTTCAATTTATAGAAACTTTTGCAACTAGCAGTGTTAGGTTAGATTGTGAAGACCAAGAAGTAAAAAAAGGTAATCCATCTTATCCAAAATTCTCTTTTTATACAGATGTTTTATATACTAATCCTATCGAATTAGCTTCAACAACAAGTGATTTTTATAAAGATGAGAATCATACTACTTTAATTAAAGCTCTAATTTTGAATATTAGATGGAATGATAGCGTAAAAAATAATCCTAATGCTGAAGGGTTTAGAGAATTTAAAATAGCAACAAACAAAGCGAGGTTGATGAAATGAAATTTTTTTATATAAATAGAAAAGGGTCTGCTATCGCTTTCGCTTTGATAATTGCAACATTATTATTGATTTCAGAAGCATTTTTAATGAATCAAAACCAAAATAATATTATCGCTCGTAGAAAAAATATTGAAAATCTACAAAGTTATTTTGCCGCAAGAGCTGGAATGCAGCATGTAATGTTAAAAACACAGATTATGCCGACACAGCTTTATGATGCGACTTGTTTCCATTTAGGTAAGAATCCGTATTTTGATTTTAGTTTGTATCCTGAAGATGATAAACCTAGCAAAGTTTTTAAAATAAAAAAAATAGGTGATAAATATATTAAACTAGCTACTAATGTTAACCCTGGACCAAGGTTTCTCGGTGAAAATAAAGGGAATGTTAAATCAGGTGAATCAGAATGGTTGGTGGCTAAAAACCAATCATTAACTTCTGTTTCATATGATAAGCCAAAAGATAGTATTCCTCACTTTGACAAGAATAGTAATCAC
>JAFXRA010000214.1 GCA_017526725.1 Candidatus Rifleibacteriota bacterium | reverse complement strand
TAAGATATAAGATATAAGATTTAAGCTGAAAGCCATATATGCCTTGTAAAAATATTCTTTATTAAAGCTTGAAGCCTAGAGTTTTTAACCTTAACATTTAGAAAATAAGAGATTCGACCGGTTATGCCGATAACATAACTGGTCGAAATTTTTTTCGCTAAGGAGCAAAACAAATGACAACAAAGACCGGCAAAATAAGAATAGGTATAATTTTTGGTGGCAGATCAGGTGAACACGATGTTTCTCTTGTTTCAGCCGCTTCAATAATGAAAGCATTAGATAAAGAAAAATATGAAATAATCCCCATTGGTGTAACAAGAACAGGCGTATGGCTGACTGATGTTACAACCGAAATGATGGAAAAATATAGTAAAACCAAAGACAAGACCGCACTAAAAGGAGCTAGAAAAGTAGTTTTTAGCAGTGATACAGAAAACAAAGGTCTCATAGCCCTGAACGAAAGCGGTAAAAACGAAATGATAAAACTTGACGTGGTTTTCCCAATAAATCACGGAACTTATGGTGAAGACGGTACTCTCCAGGGGCTGCTCGATCAGGCTGACATGCCTTATGTTGGCTGCGGTGTAATAGCCTCTGCAGCCGGTATGGATAAAACTATTGCAAAGAAACTTTTTAAAGATTCAGGTCTTGCAATTGCACCTTATGTAGAAATACTTAGATGTGACTGGCGCTATCAGCCAGAAGATTCTATTAAGTTAATGGAAAAAGAAATCGGTTATCCATGCTTTGTAAAACCGGTTAACTCTGGTTCTTCCGTTGGTATAACCAAAGCTCACAACAAAGAAGAATTCAAGAAGGCCATGAATGAAGCCTGCAAATACGACCGTAAAATTTTGATTGAAAAAGCTATCAATGCCAGAGAAATCGAAGTCTCTGTTATGGGGAACGATCACCCTAAAGCTTCACTGCCAGGCGAAATTGTTCCATGCAATGAATTCTATGACTATTCTGCAAAATATATAGATGATAAATCCAAGCTGGAAATTCCAGCAAAACTGCCTGCAGATTTAATCGAAAAGATTCGTGAATCAGCTGTTAAAGCCTATAAATCACTTGACGGTGCCGGTTTGGCACGTGTTGATTTCTTTGTAGAAAAAGAAACAAACAAAATCATTATAAATGAAATCAATACTCTTCCTGGTTTTACAAGCATTAGCATGTATCCAAAACTTTGGGAAGCTACAGGCTTGCCTTATGGCAAACTCTTAGATGAATTAATTGAACTGGCGATGGAACGCTACAAAGACAAGCAGGAATCGCTAGCTTCAGTAGCCTAAGACTAACGAAACAACCAACAAAAGAGGCAGCACCGTTACTGCCTCTTTTTTGTTGTCCAGACAGGTATAGACCTATAGAACCATTTGAACATTGAACTCTTATAACACTTCAGTCGGACAGTTGTCTTGTTCGACCTTATTCAAGTGATACGCTTCGTTGTGGGACACTTCGTTGTGGGACGTTTCACTGTGGTAATTGTTCGAATAGTTCTATGTTCAAATAGTTCGAATTGTTTAGTTCTGTTTTACAAACTAATCTTAGTTTCAACAATTTGAACGACTCGAACAATTAGAACAACTAGAACTATATTTTTTTCAATTTCCACAGGCTGAAATCAGCCGTCCCACAGAGGCTTTAGCCTCGTCTCACTTTCCACAAATCCGTAGGCTCTCCGCTCTTCTGCTCTGTGCTCTCCAAAGAAGTCTACCCATTGTCATAAACGTAATTCTTTCAGGGCTAAAGCCCATACGCTATACTTTTTATGACAAATGTGTAGCCTTCTCTCAATTCTCAGTTTTTGCTCTCAATTTCCCTACACCCTAATCCCTTCCCCCTTGCCAAGCTTCGCTTGGCTCTTCCGCTCTGTTGCCCTACGCTCTTCTTCTCTTATATCTTATATCTCAAGTTTTGGTCTTATATCTCAATTCTAATAATATTTAACAAAAACGCCGATAGATATTGTCGAATGGAGATAAATATGACAGGCAAAAATATCGGTATTTGGTTAATAACTTTTTTATGCATTACTTCTTGTTTCTTATTTACAGGCTGTTCAGATGTGGGTGCGAACAAAAGAACGAACCCGGCTGGAGCTGAAACAGACCCGGAATCTACAGTAACCGCTGCTTCTTCTTCCTCCGATAACACCACTACAAGAACCGCCGAAACAAGTTTCCTGCCTGTTGTTAACTTATATGCTTCACAAAATACTGTTGGAGCTGGTTCTGATATTAATTTGAGAGCAGAAGCGATTGATCCTGCCGGGGCTCCAGTAACCCTGACCTGGGATGCTTCCGAAGGGATTCTAACAAGCGTTAATGGTTCTTCCGCAGTATGGCAGGCTCCAGATTATACATCTCAATCAACAGTAAGCTGTACCGCCACAGACGTAAGAGGCGGAAAAACTACAGCCAGTCTGGAAATTGAAGTTATTGGCAATTCAATATATAAGCTCAATGTTTTGATTGACCGCTGTTCCCTCTCTGCTCCAGCAAATTGGAATAATACTGATAATGCATTTGTTCCTGCAGCAGGTGCCAGAGTCATTCTTAAAGAATTCAACAATACTGCAGTAACTGACACAAACGGGAACGTAGAATTCAATGTTACTCAAGCAGACAAAATTGCTACCTATTCTGATATAGTCGTTTCATATAAAGACTGGAATGTAACCTATAACGCAAAATTAACAAGTATATCAGGCAATACAGTTAATGATTATCTCATATTTTCTCCCAGCTATCAGAATATGAGCGTTGCCTTAGCCAATGGTGATTCCTTTGACTTGAAAAAAGGAATGATGGAAATCACAACAACAGAAAAAAATGCCATAGGCGTGTCTGAACCTCTGTCAGAAGTTTCTGTTAACTGTTCTATTGGACAAGACGTAACAAACAGAGAAAACGGTTTGGCAGTCATTTCATCTTCCGGTTCTGTTACAAATACCAATATAAAAATGACAAAAACCGGCTACAGCAATATAGAAAATTGTAATGTTCCAATAAATCAGAATTCTTTGACATTAATCTCCGCTGAAATGACAAGAAACGGAATAATTTCTGATTCTGAGCCATGCATATCATGGATAAAACCTTATAATTACCAAACTAGAATACCCGTTATGGAACCATTTGTTATAGGCTTTGGTCAGCCAATGGATACATCTTCTGCCTTCGATTCAATTAACATGATGGTTCAGAATAAAACCACAAATGAATTAATTCCTATGACAGGTCAAGAAATAAAAGAGTTCTTCGATATCGTCTGGAAAGACAACACAACAGTTTCCCTTTATCCTAAAAATGGTTACAAAGCTTCCACAAGATACAGCATTCTTTTAAATAACTGGACAGCCAAAACATTAGACGGCAGATTCCTTAAAAGTTATATAGGCACTTATTATGAATTTGAAACCGATGACGACCCGGCTCCAAAAGTTCTTGGTTTTGAACCTGTGAATGGTGCTGTTCAAGTCAGTAGAAACGGCCCCTTTGTAATATATTTCGACAGAAGCATTGATCCGGATTCTCTTTATGAAAACACCGAATTAGAAGTAGTTTCTGTGGATTCAGGTCTAAGTGTAACTTTGAATGGCTCTACAATCAGAAGTTTCTTCTCTGTTATCTGGAAAAATGATAATACAGAATTACGACTTATTCCAAACAGAACATTATCACCAAGAACCTCTTATCAGATAAGAATCAAGAAATGCAGTTTCAAATCTTCTTCTGGTAAAGCAATTTCTGGCTTAGAAAACTTCTGGACTCAGTTCACCACTGGAGGAATCTAGGAAAAATTAGGAATTAGGAGTTAGGAGTGAGGAATTAGGAGTGAGCAATAAAAACAGAATAAAACGTATAACTGAATGCGGGGTAATGATGGCCCTGGCTCTTGCTCTATCTTATATAAAACTATTCAAAATGCCATTCGGCGGTTCTGTTTCTATTGGAAGCCTGCCCCTTATGCTAATTGCAGCAAGATATGGGTTTAAAACCAGTCTCGTCTGCGGTATAACATTTGGATTTCTATTAGTTGCTAATGGGGCTACTATTGTACATCCAATACAGTTCCTTCTGGATTACCCGTTAGCATATGGTTGCATAAGCCTAGCCGGATTAATAAAATGGGAAACCGGCCTAAAAGCAGTAACGGCAATAACTATGGCTAATATTGTAAAACTACAATTCCATGTTATTGCCGGTGCTATTTTCTTTGTTAAAAACAAAGAAAATATTAAAGAAGCTTTAATCGTTAGCTATGGATATAACTGTGGGCATTTAATTCCTGAAACCATAATCTGTGCTATTATCGTTTGGTATATTGCTTTTAAGCACAGGAACTTATGCTCACAGCAAAAACTCGATTAGCAAATCATTGGTTCGAGCCAAATTATATTCATCAAGCTACAGTTACCTTATCACTGCCAAGACAACGAGTGCAGACATATCCAGTAACACGTTTACCTTTAACAAGAACGCGTTTTTTCTGAAGGTTGATGCTCCAGCGTCTTTTTGTGCGGTGATGAGAATGGCTTAGTGCGAAACCAACTTGTGGTCCGCGATTGCAAATCATACATACTCTAGACATTTTCAAACCTCCAAATAGAGCTTTAGTGAGCTGTTACTATATCAGATTATTTATTAAATAGCAAGTTATTTTTTTAGCTATAATAAGATTTAATACTCTTTACAAAAATATCTTTTTTTCTCTTTCGGTACATAGAAAAAATGGTTATAATTATTGTACTAACCAAAATATATATAAGAGGTATAAGCATGAGAAAACAAAATATAAAAATAATTTTGATGTTAGCTCTTCTTATAGCTAGTCAGAGTTCATTAGTTACTGCGAACGATGACCCTATGAGTGTACGCAAAAAATCAAAATCAAAAGTTGAAACTACAACAAACGAAAAACAAAAACAACTCGAAGATATTATAAAAAATGGAAACGGGATGGTTATAGCTCCCAATCCAAATGCTGTAGAAGAAAAAGCAACAGAAGAACCCCAATATATTATTCATACTGTAAAATCAGGTGAAAGTCTTTCTATTCTCGCAGGCAAATATCTTGGCGATATCCACAGATGGAAAGAACTAGTAGAACTCAATAAAGATGCTTATCCTTCTCTAGCTAAGAATCCAAATCTTATTCACCCCAACTGGAAAATAAAAGTTCCTGTTGAAAAGAAAGACGAAATAGCTACTGATACAACAAAACTCGACGATAAAAAAGCAACAGATACCAAAAGAGTTGATAACAAAACAGACGACAAATCAAATGTTGAAGTAACAGATGTTTCTAGAGATAGTGACAAAGTCAATAAATCTCTTATTCCTAACTGGACTACAAAAGCTAAAATAGCTAAACTTCAGTCATGTGTAGATTCAGCTAACCGAGCTAGACTCAGAGGCAAAATTGAAAAGCTTGATGCAGCAACAATAAAAGACATGATAAATAAAGGGTTTATGGACCGTGATGAATGGATGGCCATGAATCCGCCTTTGGGTTATACCTATGTAATAGACAGAAATGGTATAGTCCAGCTCGTAAACAGATACAATATTGCTTTAACAGAAGACGAAATAGATGAATTAGACAGCAAATTAGCTAAACGCAACAACAATAATAATAGCAACAACAACAACAATAATAACGGCAATAAGAACAAAAATAGTAAAGTTGATCGTAAAGCAGCAGAAGTTGAATACTGGTTAATAAACGACGACGATACCAAGAACGTATCAAAAGACACTACCAATAATCGTTCAAATAATAACAAAGATAATAATAAACAAAACAAACAGGATAATAATTCTAGAAACAAAGATTCTGTAAAAGACAGAACCAATAATAACGACGGACAAAGAAGAGATAGAAATCAAGACAGAGACAGAAATCGTGATAACGATAACAGAAATCGCAACAACGATAGAGACCGCAACAACGATAGAGACCGTGGCAACAACAGAGACCGTGGCAATGACCGAGAAAGAAGAAGCGGACTTGCTGATTCTATAGGTAATCTGTTCAAAACCATTGAAGATGTAGCTCATGATGTAGCCGATGGTGTTAAAGATATCGGCAAAGAAGTTAAACGAACTGGCGAAGACTTTGCCGACGATGTAAAGAGAACTGGTAAAGAAATTAAACGCGCTGGTGAAGACATTGTTGACGGTGTTAAAGATACAGGCAAAGAAATCAAGCGAACTGCTGAAGATATTGCTGATGACGCCAAGAGAACTGGCAGAGATATCAAACGTGCTGGTGAAGATATAGTCGACGGCGTTAAAGACACAGGCAAAGAAATCAGACGATCTGCTGAAGACATTGCTGATGACGCTAGAAGAACTGGCAGAGATATCAAACGTGCCGGAGAAGATATAGTTGACGGTGCTAGAGATACTGGCAGAGAAATCAGAAGAACTGGTGAAGATATTGCTGATGAAGTAAGAAGAAATGCCAGAGATCTCAAACGAAAAGGCGAAGATGCTCTTGATGATGTCAGAAGAAGCAGCAGAGATGCTAGCAGAGAAGTTAGACGCACTGGCGAAGATGTAGCTGACGGCGTTAGAGATGCCGGAAGAGGAGTCAGACGTGCTGGTGAAGATGTTGCTGACGGCGTTAGAGATGCAAGTAAGCAGGTCAGAAGAACTGCCGAAGATATAGCTGACGGTGTTAGAGATACCGGCAAGCAAGTCAGAAGAACCGCTGAAGATGTTGCTGACGGCGTTAGAGATACCGGCAGACAAATCAGAAGAACTGGTGAAGACATTGCTGACGGCGTTAGAGACACTGGCAGAGAAATCAGAAGAACCGGTGAAGATATTGCTGATGAAGCAAAGAGAACCGGTAAAGAATTCCAGAGAGCTGGCGAAGATATAGTCGACAGTTTCAAAGATGTAGGTAAAGAATTCGAAGACTTATTCAAAAGCTTTAAGTTTTAAAAAAAGAAAAGCTAATTAATAAAAAACTGTTTTACACCTCTTTATATTTGGTTTATAATTGGGTCAGGGTTAATAATCCTGACCTTATTTTTTAGCGAGGGAGACTATATGAAAAACGTATTAAAAAAATTTACAGCGGCTGTTTTTGCAATGTTATTTGCATCAAATCTTTATGCTGCCGACAATAACCTTTCAAATAAAATTCTATTTGTAGAAAAAGAAAAAGCTGGCTCAACCTATTTGTCAGTGATGGATCCGAATGGTGCAAACAAAAAACGTCTTACACCATCTATGTTCAACATTGTATTCCCCAAATACAATAACAAAAGCGGTTGGGTTGCTTTCACAAATCAGACTGCAAACATGAGTTCAGAAATATATATTCTTAATAAAAACGGCGATCAGTTAAAAAAAATTCTAACAAATGCTTCTTTTGAAGATTTCTCACCTGATGGCAAATCTTTCTTGTACATAACAACTGACCAGAATGCCTCTCTCTACGTATTCAACATCGCCAAGAAAGAAGCCACTAAGGTTTCTCAGACTCTAAAAGTTACATCTGCAAACTGGTCTCCAGACGGCGAATGGATTGTTGCATCTGTATTAACCGATGACGGAACTTTAGACCTTTACTTGATTTCATGCTATGCTCAAGGAATCATTAGAGCTACTGAAACTCCGAATGTTAATGAAGCATTCCCAATGTTTTCAAATGACAATTTGAAAGTAGCTTTCTACACAAACCGTCACGGCGACAAAAACGAAATAGAAATACTCGGTGTTGGCGTTAAGAATAATCTCGCTCTTACCAGACCATTACTTGTTGGTACTCACCCAAGCTTTTCACCAGATGATAAATCTATAGTTTATCAGGACGGTGAAGATATTTATGTAAGCGACCTGAACGGTCATGAACCGACCAAAATAGGTACAGGCAGAACTCCTTACTGGACAAAATAATTAGACAGAGGTTTTCATGATTAACTTAAAAACAATTCTAGTTCCAATAGATTTTTCTTTAAGCTCACAGACAGCTTTAGATTATGCTGCTGCTTTTGGTGCTGATTTTGGTGCTCAGATACATCTTCTTTGTGTTGTAGAAGAAGAATCTCTTACAGCAAATATTGGTGGTGACCCACTTAATACCAGAGATAGCTGGCGAAAAGAAAACCTTAAAAAGTTAAATGAATTTGTTCCAGCAAAATACCAAGACTTAGACATAATTAAGCGTGTTGAAGGCGGGCTTACTTATGAAGCAATTCTTAAATATGCTCAAGAAAACAACATTGACCTTATTATAATGGGTGCAAATGGTCAGACAGGCTTTATTGAATCATGGCTGGGCGGAACAACTTACGAAGTTGCCAGAAAAGCCCCCTGTGCAGTATTAACAGTAAAACCTGAAGGATTTGGTTTTATAAAAGAAGACTAATTCCAATTTACATAAAGCGTTCAATAATCCGATTTAAGCGTTCAGACGCCTGAATCGGATTTTCTTTTGGGGAAATTGCAACATCTAACATCAGTGGCACATCAAGCTTAGGAAGCATAGAAAGGTGGTCTTCTAGAAACATAGCATTAACACCGCTTCCAATATTTAAAACAAAGAACTTATCTTTATGTGAGTTAGAAACAATCTGTTCTGAATGAAAAGCCTCTTTGAATCTAGTATATGAAACTAACGGATTCCAAGCAAACGAGGCCCGATAAAGATTCAGATTTTCAGGAATATCTTCTTCTTTCCACTCTTTAGAGAGAATAGCACTTAGACCCTGTTTATAAACATAAGCCAAAGCATTCAAATTGGAAAGATTAAAACACCAATCAAGCACAAAGTTAAGCTTTGGCAGAAGTTTAGCCAGTCTGAAGGCTTCCCATCCGAAACAAATAAACTTCATACCGGAAAGATTTTTGATACTTTCATAAACTGCGTTAAAGTCTTTTGAATTTAAAACTGGTGGCAGCCAGTAGCAAATATTATCTGAATGGCGCTTGTTATCAGCCAGCATTTCTCTCTCGTGCCAAGGAATAATCAGATTATCTGTTTTTAAAGCTTCAGAAAGCTTTTTGGTTTCATTCCAAAGCCTTAAAACAAGTTTTGGTTTCTGTTTCGAATAAAGAACGGATTTATCTATGCAAAGCTTATTCCCTTTGTTTAAAAGGTATTTAACCAAAGAACTATCACCATAAGGCGGTGGTAATTTTTCAAGCATGTTTAAGTTTTCAGCCAAAGCCCTTTTAAGTTTTTTAAGAGAACTTGCACTAATATGAAGTCTTTCGCCCAAATGGTCTGTAATATGACGTTCAGACTTATAATCCTCTCCAATTACAGAAAATTTTTCCTGAAGCGGACCTTCGTCTAACCCATTAAGCATTGCGTTTTCTAATTTTTCTTCGGTTTCTAAATGAAGTTTATGACCATTTATTTCTGCTTCAACAGCTAAAGGGGTTCCCTCATAACCTGACCAGAACAAATCAATAGAACGTCTTTCCATTGATTTATCCCATTTGGTTTCCCAGTTTTCATCACTGCTTTTAGATGTTCTTCTGATTTCGGTTTTTGCTGGAATACCAGAAGGCAAGCCTCTTACCCAGATTCTGTTTTTGCTCATCTTATCTCTTTGAGCAAAAGTGATTCTTGAGCCTTTCTTTTCGTTGCCTTCATACCAGAATAGCCCATCACCAGCCTGTATACTGTCTTTTAAAATAAGCTCAGTTAAACCATCTGAAAACTTTCCTGAAGTTATTCCGACTACAAGACCTTCTCTGCCGGGATTATTTCCCGTTTTCCATTCAAAAGGCTTTTGAGGACCATAAAAGAAACCGTTAGAAGAAGCTCTGGAAAAGACTTCGTCCAGGTTCTTTTCTTCAATAGCGTTTTTACCATCTATAGCTGCTCTATAAGCTTTAACAACCTGATAGACATATTCAGGGCTTTTCATTCTGCCTTCTATTTTTAAAGAAGCAACACCCGTCTGTTTTAAATCCTTTATATAATTTATAAGCCTTAAATCCTTAGGGCTGAAAACACAATTATTGCTTTTAGAGCCATCAATAGAATATTCTCTGCGACAAGGCTGAGCACAGGTCCCTCTGTTTCCTGAACGGGTTCCTAATGCAGCGCTCCAGAAACAGCGGCCAGAGATGCTGTAGCACATTGCCCCATGAACAAAGACTTCTATTTCGAAGGGGCTATTCTTCACAATATCTTCTATTTCTTTCTTAGAAGTCTCTCTAGGAAGAATTACGCGAGTTATACCTAGTTCTTTAAGCTCCTCTACCCCACCCTGCCCAAACCAGGCACCCTGAGTGCTTAAATGCAAGGGTATTCTGCTTCCTCTTTTTCTAAGCTCAACAGCAATTCCTATATCCTGAATAATCAGGGAATCTGGCTGCAAAGATTCCATAAAATCGAGAGTTTTTAAAAGCAGCGGCCATTCGTGCTCAAAAACAATTGTATTTAGCGTTATGTATAATTTTTTGTTTTGAGCCTTTGTAACTTTTCTTGCCCATCTTAAACCAAGCTCGTCAAAATTAGAAGCAAAGGCTCTTGCACCAAAACGCTTTCCGGCAAGATATACAGCATCAGCACCTGCTAATAATGCGGCTTTCAAACAATCTGCACTACCTGCCGGGGCAAGAAGTTCCGGTTTAGACATAAACAATTATTCTCTTTCAATAAACCAGGTTAAAGCCAAATGATAAACTTCAGACCCTAAGCCGCATATAACACCTTTTGCAACCGGACTGACATAAGAATTATGTCTGAATTCTTCTCTAGCAAATATATTGGTGATATGGACTTCAATTACTTCAGCTTCTATTGCAGTAATACAGTCTCTTAATGCAATGCTGGTGTGAGCCAAAGCACCGGGATTCAGAATTATTTTAGAAGATTTCGGCAAGGCTTGTAAAAAATCTATTATTGCTCCTTCTGAATTGCTCTGGAAAAATTTGATTTCTTCACTATTGGCAAAAGCAGTTTCTTCCAAATCTCTATTAATCTCGTCAAGTGTAATATTTCCGTATTTCTGCGGTTCGCGCTTTCCAAGCATATTTAGATTAGGACCATTAACAACGTATATCATTATTTATCACCTTTTTCTTCCGGCAAAAACAATAAATCAAGCAGAGCATAAGAGGTTCTCATGAAAGTAATCAACTCTGAGGCTGTTCTTAAGCCAAACAGTCTTCTGAAAAATCTGTTTTTAGTTCCCCAGAAACGCTGCATCAACCTTTTATGTTCAGCATTACTCCATAAATAATCATCTCGAATAATCAAGTGATCTATGTATTTGCATACTGGCAGCGTTACACCGCCGCCAAACCATCCGTGATTTATCTGTAAACAAGCTTCAAAGCCTGCATTTCGTATTTCTTTGAGTTTATTTATTACTTCTTCTGCTTTCACAGCCTGAGGGTCATAAAGCCATAATCTTTTAACAGGCAGCAATATATCAGAATAATGCACTTCTTTATCACTTAAAAAAGAAAGACTCAATTGAAGGTTATGTTTTTGAAAAAATGCCCTCAAATGGTTCATTTCATCAACGGTCCAATCCGAGGGAGTAAAATGGAAAGCGTCGAAACCTGACTTTGTAAGCCAGACTAGCAGATTAGTCATCCAATCTGTCCCTGGATAAGTAAAAAGAGAGGTTGAAAACTCTAACAAACCCTGCCAAGGCTGCCAAATTTCTAAGTTATGAACACTAAGCCATTTTTCTGGTAAAACATTATAGCCAACATCTATCAAAGGTTCATCTGGAATATCTAAAGGAGCATTTTTATCATTTTCAAACTGATCACAGTAACCGTTAAGCTCATCACCCCTCAGAATTCTTAATATTGAACTTTTGCCTGTTCCATAAATTACAAAATTAAAAACTTTTGTGATATCAGACTTTACAAAGTTGCAGCCTAGTCTTGCATTAGGGAAAATCTCGTGTATAGAGTCAGCTAATGATTTTACTTCTTCATTGTCGGGTTCTTCTGCTAATCGGCAAATAACAGTCTTTACAGGCGAAGACTTATAGACAGTCAGCATGTCATTTATCTGGGGAACCGGAACATCTATAAGAGCTATCCGTTCCTGGGCTATTGCTTTCAAGCAATATAAACCAAGCGGAGCAGAACGGGAAATTGAATGTCGCCAGGATAACTTATTCTTAACAGAAGCTCCTGCAAGTTCAATCAATATTATTTCAATATTTCCATTACCCATAATTCATGATGTTAACACGATTATTGTTTAGCTTCAAGCTTTCAAGGCAAACGCAAACTTTTTCTTTTATTGGTTTGTAGCCTACCCATTGTCATAACCGTATAGCTTTCAGGGCTAAAGCCCATACGCTATACTTTTTATGACAAATGTGTAGGCTTTTCTTATTTCTCAATTCTTTTAAAAGCGTGATTATTTACAACTGTCAACAAATGTTTTGAAAATATTTTTGCTGAAATCATCAGAGGCAAATGTTTCTTCGGGATGCCATTGTACACCTAAACAGAATCTCTTATTATCAATAGATTCTATAGCTTCTATTATTCCGTCTGATGTTTCAGCAGCGGTAGAAAAACCAAAAGGAACCGCTTTAACAGCCTGATGATGAAAAGAATTAACCATTACTCTTTCGTCACCAGCAATTTCTGACAATTTTGTATCTGGAACTATATTGATATAATGAGACGGAGCCCATCGGGGAGCCTTCTGAGAATGCTGAACAGAAGCCATCGAAGTGATATCCTGATGCACCATTCCTCCAAGAGCTATTGCCATTACTTGAATACCGCGGCAGATTCCAAGAATAGGCTTTTTAAATTTATTGAAAGCCAATTCAGCAGCGACAAGTTCAAATTCATCACGAAACGGATTAACACCGCCTAAAGCAGGGCTTGGATCTTCATCCTGATATTTCGGGTGAACATCTTCTCCGCCGGCAAGCAGAATTCCATCTACTAAGCCGAGATATCTTTCTGCCAATCTATGTATTTCATTTAAAGAAATATCATGTACAAATGGAACTGGTAATAATATAGGGTCACCACCGCTTAGTAACACTGCGTTAGAATATTTTCTTGAAACATAGGTGCGAATGTGCATTTCGTTATCTCTAACAGCACAATCTGCATAGAAAATTCCAATAAGAGGTCTTTCAGTCATTTTTATAAATTTCCTTTATGAGAAGGGTCGAGTATATCTCTTAATTCATCACCGAAAACATTGAAAACAATTACTAAGAATGCAATGCAAAGTCCTGGATAAATTACCAGACTTGGATTTGAAATCATATAGTCTTTACCAACAGCAACCATACCGCCCCAAGTCGGTTTAGCCGGGTCAACACCTAGTCCCAGAAAGCTCAAACTTGCTTCAGAAAGCACCGCGGTTGCCATTCCCATAGTAAAAATTACGGTTATTATTGGCAGACAGTTTGGCAATATATGAGTTAATATTATTCTTAAATCAGAGGCTCCAAGAGTTTTGGCCGCCACCACATATTCGGCAGAGCGAAGTTCTAGAGCTGATGAGCGGATAATTCTTGCCATTTCAGCCCAGCCAACTATTGCTATAGCAAAAATAACTGTTCCCAAGCCATTTCCCATAATCATAGAAATCGCTAAGGATATCAGCAAGCTTGGAAAAGCTAAAAACATATCTACTATACGCATCAAAACCCAATCAATCCAGCCTCCGAAATAACCAGCCGTTAAACCAACCACAAGACCAATTATAAGAGCAAGAAATCTTGAAGCAAAGCCAATTATAAGCGAGAGTCTTGAACCGTAAATAATTCTAGAAAAAATGCACTGGCCTAGATTATCGCATCCAAGAGGATACCCAGCCGCATTGGACCAGCGTCGTTCAGGATTTGTTTCCATTGGATCGTTTGGAGCAATTTTGTGAGCATATATAGCAACGAATAATACTATTATGATACCAACAAGACTTAGTTTTCCAGCAAGAGAAAGACGGCTGAAAAAAGATTTTTTTACATTATTGTTTTTGTTTGGGTTTATACTAGTCATGCTGCACTTTTCCCCATC
The DNA here is from genome assembly GCA_017526725.1 of Candidatus Rifleibacteriota bacterium. The sequence goes on along the minus strand of JAFXRA010000214.1, from coordinate 2,384 downwards.
ATTTCATCGCGAATTTTTGGATTTATCCAAGCATAGATAAGATCCATAGCTAAGTTAACAATTATAAAAACTAAGGCTCCTACAAGAATTACACCCTGTATAATTGGATAATCACGTTTTAATATTGCATCCATTGCGAATCTGCCTATACCAGGAAGATCGAAAATCGTTTCAACAATTACAGAACCGTTTAAATAACTAGATAAATCCAGACCTATAACAGTTATAATAGGAACAAGCGCATTAAAAAGACCGTGTCTGAATAGAATTCTCCAGGGACTAAGTCCTTTTGCTCTAGCAGTTCTAATAAAATCCTGATTCAAAACTTCTATCACACTGCTTCTTACAATTCTAGCAAGGAAAGCAGCTGAACGAATTCCCAAGGTTAAAGCGGGAAGCACAAAAGCAAGAATAGGATTTTTCAACATCATTGGCGAACTTGCAGAAGCAGGAAGCCATCGTAATTTTACGGCAAATATATAAAGGAATACCAGACCAGATAAGAAAACAGGAATGCTTATGCCGGTAACGGAAAGAATTGTACACAGTCTATCTAAAAGTTTTCCTCTTGTAATTGCGCTAATACGCCCCATAAGAATACCGAGAACAACGGAGACAACCATAGCAATGCAGGCTAATTTCAGAGTATATGGTAGTTTTTCGCATATTGACTTTAAAACAGGTCTGCCAGTTATTACAGAATTGCCTAAGTCTCCACTGGCTACTTTCTTTATATATGTAATTAATCTTTTGTGATAAGGCTGATTTAATCCCATTTCTGTTCTTATTCTTTCTATGGCAGCTTTGTTGGCTCTCGGACCAGCAATAGCTTCTGCAGGGTCACCAGGAATCAAATAAAGAACAGAAAAAATAACAAAAATAATTCCCAAGAGTACAGGAATAGTTGCTGCAATTCTTCTTAGAGTAAATTCTAACATAGTGTAACTTCCTACTTATTCATATTCAAAGATATACTCAAGCCTTTGTCGCAGAAAAACATCGGATAAAACTCAATGTTTTTTACTCTTGGCCCAGTTACATAACTTTCGCTGCAATGCCATAAATATATCCAGGGAGCCTGTTCGGCCACCTTGCGGTTTATCCTGTCGTAGGCTTCACTGCGAAGTTTTTCGTCTGTTATTCTTACAGCTTCTTCCAAAAGTCTGTCTACTTCATCATTCTTGAATCTAGCCCTGTTGCCGCCAGAGCCCCAATTTTTAGAGTGGAACAAAGGATAAAGGAAGTTCTCACCATCAGGATAATCACCAAACCAGTTCATTAGAAAAGCTTTTGCTTCACCTTTATTGATAGCGTCTTTTAAAGCACTCCATTCCATAGGCTTTGTTTCAATAATCACAGAGTATTTTTTAAATTCACCCTGAATAAATCTAGTTATTTCGGTAGCAGACTGCTGGGCCTTCTGATAAAGTTCTATTTTTAATGGATTTTGTTCATTATAGCCAGCTTCAGCAAGAAGTCTCTTACCTTCTTCAGGATTAAAGCCTATTCCTGTATCTTTACTATTGAATCCGGAAATGCCAGGTGGAATACTACCGATAGCTGGAACAGCTCTGCCTGAGTAAATAGCTTTGATTATTCTTTCCCTGTCTAGCAATAAATTCAAAGCTTTTCTGATTCTGACATCGTTAAAAGGCTCTGCTTGGTTGTTAAAGCCTATATACCAGACATTTAAAGCAGGAATATCTACGATTCTGTCTGAATATTTCTTCATTTCTTTAAATCTGTTGTAATTAGATGGATAAAGCTGAAGCATATCAATAGAATCACATTCAAATTCAAGTTCTGCTTTTAGATTTTCGGGAATGATTCTTACAAGAATATTACCAACGTTAGGTTTACCGAGAAAATAGCTTTCGTTGGCAGCCAAATGAATATAACTATCTCTGACTCTGTCTTTAACAAAATACGGACCGGTACCTACAGGTCTATCAAAGAAATCACTTGTTTTATAAGTATCTTTACTTTCTGAGGGAAGAATATAACATGCCGGAGTGGTAAGAAGACTCATAAAAGGAGCAAAAGCTTCTTTGAGTCTGATTGAAACTCTGTATTCATCTAAAGCTTTTATTCCAGCAGTTGAAGAAGCTTCACCCTTCATGCGTTCTTCTGCCCCGTCTATCTTTTCTAAAACCCAGGTTCTAGGAGAACCGGTGTTTGGGTCTAGTATTCTGTCTAAAGAAAACACAACGTCAGCAGAAGTTAATTTCTGACCATTGTGGAAAATAACGTTCTTTCTCAAATTGAAGATATATTCTCTGCCGTCTTCTGAAATATCCCAAGATTCAGCCAAGTCTGGCACTAATTCCATTTTTTCGTTGTATCTGACAAGCCCGTCAAATATTCTAGACTGAACAACAGCTTCG
>JAFXRA010000213.1 GCA_017526725.1 Candidatus Rifleibacteriota bacterium | reverse complement strand
TTGCTGCGGGAATGTCAAGGCTTAACTTAATGGTGGTTTCGGTATTGGTAGCAGTAAGCATATTAACAGCTTCAGCTATTTCTGGACCGGCCTGACTTGCAAACATTTTAATCATTGCAATGTAACCGTTAATCTGAGTCATAACATTGTTAACATTTTCTTTTTTGTCAACTTCTGCATTCAGATTGAATACTAAATTAGTGTCATTGTTGAAATCAAAGAAGAAAGTGTTGATGTTGGCAAGAGCTGCAGCGTTTGGATTCTGAGCACATTTGTCTTTGAAAGCTTGAGGAAGAATACCAGCACCGCTAACAGTAGCTTTTGAATCTATTTTATTGATAATAGCAAGAAAATCTTTGTTAGTTTCGATTGTTTTGGCTTTGCCCATTTTTACTGCTTTAACAGCGTCAACACCAGACTGGCTGCCTACAACAACATATTGATTGTCTAAGAACATACCATAACCGTCTTTGCTGTTTTTGGGAACTACATAATTGAAGCCGTCAACAACTGTTAAATCTACGTCTTTCTTAGCATTTTCGTCTTCTTTAATAACTTTTACAATCTTTTCTACATCGAATTTGCCTTCGATGATAGCGCCACCAAGAGCATCCTGACCTTCAGTGGCCTTACCAGAAGAGAATAATACCAGGTTAGAAATATCTTTAAGTGGATCAAAACCTGATTTGGTTTTTAATTCTTCATAAGTTTTCTTTTGTTCAGGCTGTTTTGCAAATTCATCAGCGATTTGTTTCTGAACTTCCGGCAAAGCTAGAATCTTAGCAACATTAATCTGAAGAAGAAAATCGCTGTCTTCAGGAATCAATTTAGTCATGTCTGCAGCAAACAGAGTTTGACCAGTTACAGCTACGAATAGAGCAGCAGTTAACATTATCTTTTTAAACATTTAATATTTCACTCCCTTAATTATGGTTATCTAAAACATTGATAATAATAATAGTATATAAGTTTTATTGTCAAGAATTACTTATCTGTTTTTGTTTGAGGACTACCAAAATTTTCTATTAACTTATCAATAGAAGCTTGGGTAATTAAAGTAGTTATAGTAGCAGACATGCCACTGGTAGATATCTTCGCATTTTTAGCGAAATCATTGCAGGCTTCATAAGGCATATCCATTTTCTTCAATCCATTGAAGAATTCTGTTAATACCTTGTTTATTTCAGTCATGTTAGCAGAAGCACTAAAATCGCCAATTACGTGAATATCTAAATTGTCGTTTTTAGTAAAATCCATACTTAGATACTGTATAACGCTCAAAGCCTTAGACTGTTCCTTTGAAGCAAAGAATTCTCTAGCTTGATCAGGAAGAACTGCTGCAATAGCTACAGAAGCTTTATCGTTGAGCTTAGTTATTACAGAAGAAAAATCTTTATTGGTTTTTATGCCTTCTCTTTTCCCTAATATAACTTGTTTGGCGGCGTTAACTCCTGGTTCGGTACCACATACAACAGTAGTTGGATCAACAACTAGTATCTTTGTGTTGCCTTTTTCTGCATCCATGCTTGTAATAGTCTGAAAACCGTCTTCTTCAGATATAACAAGTTTGTCTTTAAGATCATTATTACTCTTAAGAGCTTCCATTATTTTATCTACATTGAATTTACCGCTAACAATAAAAGCAATTTCAGCTTTTAATGCTTCCTGAGGATTTGTAGATTGAATCGGCATAAACAAAAGGAGGGAATCGACGTCAGTTAAAATATTAAAGCCACAAGCTTTAATTGATTTGACATATTCATTCCTATCTTGTTCTTTAATGATATCTTGAATTTTCTGTTTTAATTCAGGAATATGAGTAATTTGTTTAATGTTAGAACGAATAACTATTTCAGTATTGCTTGGAACAAGGTCTAATAGTTCTGCTGAAAAAGACTGGGGAATAGCGAACAACAACAAGAAAACCAATAACAAAAATTTCTTAAACATTTGTCCTCCTACTTTGTAGAACATGTTTGAGTTGTACACAAATTAATTTTAACTTCATTTGTTTTTATAGTCAAGATATTCTCCCTTAAGTTCTTTTAAGGATGCTATTAAGTTCTATTAAGTTTTATAAAGTCCGTTAAGGTTTACCATGATTTGCACTATTAGGTCTCTCTGTGTTAGAATACCTAGGTATAAAAACTATATAGGAAAAAAACATGGAAATAAGTCAGCTCGAACAAATCTATCAAATTCTATCTGATAATGGGTTTGACGAAATAGAACTTCGTCTTGGAGCCTCAGATAGAATAAAAATGGCACGCTCTGCTTTGCCAAAAACAAAGCCTCAACAAATAAATAATTCAAAAATTTTGGAATCTTCCGAAGCATTAGTTCAAAACTCAGTATCAGATAAAGATTCAAATAAAACCGAAATCCGTTCAGAACTCGTTGGCGTATTCCAGTTTATGGATGAAGATGAAAACTACTTCCCAAAAATTGGAGATGAAGTTGCTATGGGTGAAAAACTTGGAAAGATACTAAGTCTGAATTCTACTAAAGAGATCAAATCACCTATTGACGGCCGTATTGCTGAAATTGCTGTTAAGAAAAATGATATTATAGACTACGGACATCTTCTTTTTGTTATAGAAGATTCGTCAGAAATAAAGGCTTGAGCGGGAGATTTTGAATGATATCTAAAATACTTATTGCAAATCGTGGTGAAATTGCAGTCAGAATTATAAGAACCTGCAAAAGCCTTGATATAAGAACTGTTGCTATATATTCTGAAGCAGACAAAGATTCTCTTCATGTGAAAATGGCTGATGAAGCCTACTGTATCGGACCTGCCAGACCAGATCTTTCATATTTGAATATGGAAGCAATTCTTACGGTTGCTCAAATGACCGAATGTGACGCAATCCATCCTGGTTATGGTTTCTTATCTGAAAATCCGGAATTTGCTGAAAAGACAGAACAGTTCGGCTGTGTTTTTATTGGGCCAAATTATAAAGCTATTCGTTTGCTGGGTCAGAAATCAGCTGCTAGAGACATTATGAAAAAAGCTGGTATTCCAGTTATGCCGGGTTCTGATTCCTGTATCTCTTCTCCTGAAGAAGGAGCAAAAATAGCAGCTCAGATTGGCTATCCTGTTCTGATAAAGGCTACTTCAGGCGGTGGCGGAAAAGGCATGAGACTGGTTGAAAAGCCAGAAGATTTTATTAAACTTTGCCAGACTGCACAGGCAGAAGCTGCAAGTGCTTTTGGCGACGACCGTGTATATGTTGAAAAATACATGATTAATCCTCGCCATATCGAAGTTCAGATTGTAGCTGACCAGTGGGGAAGAGTTTTTGCTCTTGGTGTCAGAGAATGTTCAATTCAGAGACGTCACCAGAAGCTTCTGGAAGAGTCATCTTCTGTTGCTCTTACTCCGGAACTTCGAAAGCAGATTGCTGAAACAGCTCTTAAAGTTGTTCGAACAATTAATAACGGTAAAGACGGGGTTATATATCATAACCTTGGGACTGTTGAATTTTTGCTCGATGAAGATGGTCATTTCTTCTTTATGGAAATGAATACCAGACTTCAGGTTGAACATCCGGTTACAGAAATGACTTGCGGCGGCTATGATCTGGTTGCTCTTCAGATAGCTGATGCGATGAAGGAAGAACCTCTTCCTCTGGAAAATGAAATACTTGATACTCATGGCTGGGCAATAGAATGTCGTATTAATGCTGAAGACCCGACTTCTGCATTTGTTCCTTCTCCAGGCGTTGTTGAAAAATATGTGGCTCCCGGCGGATTGAACGTCAGACTTGATACTGCTGTTTATCAGGGTTATAAGATTCCTTCATGCTATGATACCATGATTGGTAAGCTAATTGTTTGGGGTAATAACCGTGATGAAGCTATTTCCAGAATGTTGGTGGCTCTTGATGAGTTTGAAATTGAAGGCGTAGCTAATACTATTAGTTTTCATAAATACATATTGAATAATAGAGATTTCTATAATGGCCGTTTTTCAACAGCTTTTGTAGAAAAGAATTATGACGACTATATCAACAAGATGAAACTCGCTGCGAAAAGGAAAGCTTAAGCTGTAATGAATCTGCTAAGACCGGCTGTGCCATACCCTGCAAAAGTCCTATCAGTAGAAGCTCTTACTAAACATATAAAAGATGTCGTTGAAAACGACAAAATTTTGTCTTCTGTCTGGGTGCAGGGAGAAATTTCCAATCTTGTAAAAGCTGCATCCGGTCACTGCTACTTTACTTTAAAAGATGATAAAGCTGTTTTAAAAGCCTGTTTGTGGGCTGGTAACAGAAGATTTATTTCCACCGATTTTAAAAATGGCGATTTGGTCATGGTTTACGGTGGAATTTCTTTATATGCTCCCAGAGGAGAGTATCAGATTGTTGTAACTGATTTAAGACCAGCTGGAATAGGCGCTTTGTATGAAGCTTACGAAAAACTGAAGAACAAGCTTCAAGCCGAGGGGCTTTTTGCGCCAGAACGAAAAATACAGCTGCCTTTTATTCCTAAAGGGGTAGGGGTTGTTACTTCACCAACTGGTGCTGTAATAAAAGATATATATAGAGTAATCAGAAGGCGTTTTAGGAATATGCCTATTTATCTTGTTCCCGTAAAGGTTCAGGGTGAAGGGGCAGCGAAAGAGATTGTAACCGGTATTGAAAGACTTAATGCTGATTCAAGAGTAGATGTAATTATTGTTGCCAGAGGCGGCGGAAGTCTTGAGGACCTCTGGGCTTTCAATGAAGAACCTGTTGCCCGAGCTATAAGTGATTCCAAAAAGCCTGTTATTTCTGCTGTAGGTCATGAAACAGATACAACTATAGCAGATCTGGTTGCTGATAAAAGGGCTGCAACACCTTCTGTAGCGGGCGAACTAGTTGTTCCCGTAAAAGAAGATTTAATAGAAATTATACGGCAGAAAACCCTGCGTTTGAACCGCATAATGAAGAGTGTTATAACGATTCAGAAACAAAGATACAACAGTTGTGCACAATGCAGGTTTCTCGTGAAACCTTCGCTTTTGGTTGCTGAACGTAGAAACACTGTCATGAATCTTTCTAGGGAACTTGATACCTGTTTCAGAACTTTTATCGATGGAATAAAACATCGTTTCGAGCTTCTGAATGCAAGATTTCTTCTGCTAGACCCTAAGGCTTTGCTTAAACGAGGCTACATTATGGCAACTGACGAAAAGGGTAAAGTGGTTACTTCTGTTAAGAAGCTGAAAAAAGGTGCTGGCTTAAGATTGGGCTTTGCAGATGGCTACGCAGGAGTCACTGTTGAGGAAGTTGAAAGGTGAAAGGGCCAAGCGAAGCTTGGCAAGGGAGAAGGGTATAGGGCGTAGGGCGTAGGGAAAAGGGAGAGCAGTTCACAGAGCAATAGAGCGTAGAGCTTAGAGCAGTAATGTGAGACGAGGATAAAGCCTCTGTGAGACGATTGCGACGCAATCTGTGAAACGCCAGCTGACGCTGCCCGTGATAGTTGTTTGACGATTACCACAGTGAAACGTCCCACAACGAAGTGTCTCACAGCGAAGCGTAACACCTGAATAAGGTTGAGCAAGCTGAATGTCCGCTTTTAAAGAAATCTGTTTTCAGTTTAAGAAGGAGAAAAATATGCCGCAGTATACTCAAAAAGAAATTGCGAAAATTGTAGCAATGAGTAAAGAAGATATTGAAAAATTAGATTATGAAACAGCTATGTCTAAGTTAGAAATAGTTGTTGATGCATTGGAACAGGAAGGAACTTCCTTAGAATACGGTCTTCAGCTCTATGCTGTTGGAACTGCTCTTTCAAAAAAATGCAGTGCGGCATTAGATGCAGCCGAAGAAAAAATGCTGCAGCTTCTTGGAACGATTCAAAATCCTTCAGAAACTCCTTTTGACCCAGAAAGAGAAGGCAGATAAAATGAGTAAAGAACAGGAAAGTATCAGCAATTTTTTATCAAAGCTTTCTGAAATTGCAGAAAATGTGAACGAATACTTAGATAAGTGGCTTCCTCAAAATGAAGAAGAATACTCTGCTAATCTAAATGAGGCAATGAGATATTCTGTAATGGCTGGCGGCAAGCGAATCAGACCGGCTTTGACTATTCTTACTGCTGAAGCTTTTGGCTTTAAAGGTGAAGCTGCTTATAGAGCAGGCTGTGCCTATGAACTCTATCATTCTGCCAGTTTAATTCACGATGATTTACCCTGTATGGATGATGACGATTTAAGAAGAGGCAAACCTACCAATCATAAGGTTTTTGGTGAAGCCACTGCTGTTTTAGCTGGTGACTGCCTTATGCTTATGCCCTATGAATGGTTTGGAAAACTTGCTGAATACGGCGTTTCAGAAGATAAAATTGTCAAAATCATAAAAATAGCTAATGAAGCCTTTACTTATAGAGGTGTAATTGGCGGTCAGATGCTTGATTTGCGCTATGAAAATAAAAAAATAGGCCAAGACACCTTAGAAAGAATTCATATGGGGAAAACTGCGGCCCTGCTTCGTGCGCCAATTTTGACTGGTGCTGTTCTAGCTGATGCAAATAACGAACAATTGAAAAGCCTGAAGACTTATTCCCATAAAATAGGACTTTTATTTCAAATAGTAGATGATATTCTTGATATAGAAAGCGATGCTGCGACCCTAGGCAAGAATACTGGCAGAGATGTGGCTCTTGGCAAGTCTACTTATCCTGCATTATTAGGGGTAGATGGTGCTAAGGACTATGCAAAGAAAACCTATGATGAAGCTATTAAAGCTATTGAACCATTAGGCGATAAGATGGATGATTTAAAGGCTTTGGCTTTATACCTGTTGAACAGAAAATCATGACGAAGAATGCTGCTATAATCGTTGCTGGCGGATTAGGCCACCGCATGAAATCTAATCTTCCTAAGCAATTTATGCTATTGGGTGGTAAGCCTGTTGTACAATGGAGTCTAGAATGCTTCAACGCTGTTAAAAGTGTTGAAAAGATTGTGCTTGTTCTTCCAAATGATTGGATAGAAGAAGGAAAGAAATACATCGCTTCTTTTAAGCCTGAAAAAGACTTTGTAATTGCTACCGGTGGTGAATTGAGACAGGATTCTGTCAGAAAAGGTCTTGTTGCTGTTGGCGAAGGTTTTGATTATATCGCAGTTCATGACGCAGCTAGACCGGGAATTACACCTGAACTTGCCGAAAAAGGTTTTGAAATGGCACATGAGAAAGGCAATGCAATTTTTGCTGTTCCTTCTTACGATACTTTGGCTGTTGTAAAAGAAGGTATAATAATAGATAATGCAGATAGAAATATAATATTTAGAGTTCAGACTCCCCAGATTTTTGATTATAAAACACTGCTGAAAGCCTTAGATATGGCTAAAAGAGAGAATGTTGTCGGTACCGACGAAGCAACTTTGGTGAGAAGATTGGGTGAACAGGTTTACATAATATTTGGAAACGAGAAGATGGCAAAAATTACTACTTCTGAAGATTTGGAAGTAGCGGAATTCTTATTTGATAAAAGGAAGCAGCAATGAAAAAGACTCTAATTGTTCAGGCTCCTGCAAAGATTAATGTTGGATTGTGGGTAAAAAACAAGAGACCAGATGGTTTTCATGAGTTGGATACTTTCTTTCAGACTATTTCACTGATGGATAGCATAACTCTGCATGAAAGCTTTGAAGAAGGCATCAGAGTTACTTGCAATAACCGGAGTGTGCCAACTGGAGAAGACAATATAGCTTTCAGAGCTGCAAGAATATTCCTTCAGAAAGTTGGAATTGAGCCTGCGTTAGATATACATATAGAAAAAAGAATTCCTATGGCGGCCGGTCTTGCTGGCGGAAGTACAGATGCGGCTGCAGTATTAACCGGTTTGGCAAGACTTTATGAAAGAACTGTTACACCAGCAGAATTTATGGAAATGGCTGCTTTTCTTGGTTCAGATGTTCCATTTTTAATAAGGGGCGGTTTGGCTAGAGGAACCGGGCGCGGTGAAAAATTGGAATTCTACGAACAGCCCAAGAACCCGATTACTGTTGTAATTGTAATGCCTAATGATGTGTCTGTTTCGACAAAATGGTGTTACGAAAACTACACCCCAAGCAATAATGAACTAAAAGCCAGAAGTTTTGAAATGATTCTGGAAGCTTTTCAGAATCGTGATTTTGCCTGCTTGAAGAGAGTAGTGTTCAACGATTTGGAATCTGTTACCTTGCAGAGATATCCGATTATTCAGAAAATTAAGGAATTGCTGGCTTCTACTGGCGATGGTGTAGTTCTGATGTCTGGAAGCGGACCTGCTGTTTTCGGCCTATTCGATACTAAGCAGAAAGCTTTGTTTGCTTTGAAAGCGCTTAATGGCTTACCTATAGACGTTTATATTGAACATACTTGCAAGAAGAACAGAGTTTAGAGCTTAGAGCATAGAGCATAGAGCGATAGAGAACGTGTCCTAAAGCTCCTCCTTGTGGTTGTCTCAGATATCGTTAGTCCTTAGTCGGTTGTCTTTTGTCCTTTTTAGAGAGAAGCAGCGCACAGAGCATAGAGCTTAGAGCAGTAATGTGAGACGAGGCTAAAGCCTCTGTGAGACGATTGCGACGCAATCTGTGATACGGCAGCTGACGCTGCCCGTGGTAGTTGCTTGACGATTACCACAGTGAAACGTCCCACAACGAAGTGTCTCACAGCGAAGCGTATCACTTAAAACAATTCGAACTCTTCGAACCTTGAACGATTCGAACGATTATAATAATTCTCACTGATTGCGACAGAGATTGGAGAATATAAATGGCAGAAGAGACAAATCAAGAAGGACAACCTAAAAAAAATCATGTTAGAACGGTATTAGAAGCTATTTTACTCTTTATTACTTCTTACATTCTTGTTGCCATGTCGGATATAGGCAGAACTCATCGTTACAGAAGGACAACTCCTCAAAATTTATGTTTTAGCAATCAGAGAGTTTTGAATGGTGCCATAGAAATGTACAATATGGATCACAATGAAATGATAAAAACTTATGATCAATCAGTACGTGATTTGTTGATAAAAGATAAATATTTAAGGTCTGATTTTATGGATGAAGTTGAATGTGAGTTTATTACAGAAGGTGATTTGACTGAAACTGGTTTCATTTACTGCGTAAACCATGGTGATCTTGGTAAGAATAAAGAAGGAAAAGATGAATTTGCTTCTTTAACCCCTAACAGGGATAGAATTAACGAACGGAATAAAATTTTATTGGTATTAGGACTGCTTTTTGGGCCGACTCTTTTTTATTTGCTTTTGAGACTTTTGTTCTAGCAGGCTTTGCCAGCGTTTACGTTTTAATAGGTAGTCATTATAGTTATTGTATACTTTTAGGTTATGAATTTGTGTGGTTGTTTAGAGCTTATGACTCTTGGTATTATTGTTTATTTAGATATAAGATTTAAGATTTAAGATACAAGAATTCTTAAGTCTCCATCTTGAATCTTATATCTCCATTTTTGGTCTTATATCTTATAATAAAACCTATCACACCTCACACCAATCACACCGCCAAGCTTTGTTTGACTATACGCTCTATTGCTCTAAGCTATCTTCTCCCTCTTTCCTTTATCTTTTAAAGGTGTTATTATAGAAGCAAATTCTTATATAGAAAGCTCTTAAACATGAAAAACATTGCATTATTAGGTTCAACAGGTTCAATAGGTAAAAACACTCTTGAAGTTGTAAGAAATAATCCTGATAAACTTAAGATTATATCTCTGACTGCTGGAAAGAACTGGCAGTTGTTAGCTGAACAGGCGAGAGAATTCAAGCCAAAATATGTTGCTCTGGCTGATACTCAGCATGAAAACGATCTTAAACAGGCTTTAAAAGATACAAATGTTAAGGTTGGGGCAGGGGAACAGGCAGTTATTGAAGCCGTTACAATCAGTGGAGTTGATACTGTGCTGGCTGCTATCGTAGGTGCTGCAGGCTTAAAACCTGCATGGGAAGCAATTAATCAAAAACATTTAATCTGCCTTGCCAACAAAGAAACCCTTGTTGTTGCTGGTGAGCTGGTTATGAATGCTGTTAAGAAAAACGGCATTAAGCTGGTTCCTGTTGACAGCGAACATTCTGCAATTTTTCAGTGTCTTCAGGGAGCAGAAAAGACACCGCTGCACAGAATAATAATTACTGCTTCTGGTGGCCCATTTAGAACTATGCCGAAAGAAGACTTGAGCAAGGTTACAGTGGAACAGGCTCTAAAGCATCCTAACTGGAATATGGGCGGAAAGATTACTATAGATTCTGCTACTTTGATGAACAAAGGCTTAGAAGTAATCGAAGCCCATTGGCTTTTCGACGCTTCTTATGACCAGATAGATATTGTCGTTCACCCCCAGTCTTTGATTCACAGCCTTGTTGAATATTCCGACGGCTCAGTTATTGCTCAACTTGGCTGGCCAGACATGAAACTGCCTATTCAGTATGCACTGACATGGCCTGAACGCTGGAATCCGCCGTTGCCAAAGTTTGATTTAGTTAAAGCTGCAAGTATGACTTTCTTTGAACCTAGATACGATGATTTCCCATGTTTGAAGTTGGCTTTTAAAGCAGGCCGTGCTGGTGGAATCATGCCATGCGTCATGAATGCTGCCAACGAAATAGCTGTAGCTTCATTTATGCAGAAAAAGATTGGTTTTATGCAAATTCCAGAAGTTATTTCCAATACAATAGATACTTTTAAAAACGAATCGGTTAAAAGCATTGACCAGCTTATAAAGCTTGATTCAGAATCTCGATTGACCGCAGAAGAACAGGTTAAAAAACTATTATGATTACAGATATCAGAGTAGGGCTTGGCCACGATATTCACGCTTTTGAAAAGGGCAGAGAACTCTGGCTAGGCGGTGTAAAAATTGACTATGAAATGGGCTTGAAAGGACACTCAGATGCAGATGCTCTTATACATGCAATTATGGATGCTATGCTTGGCGCATTAGCTTTAGGAGACATCGGTCAGCATTTTCCCGATACTGACCCTAAATATAAAGGTATCAGCTCGATTAAGCTTTTAAAGCATGTTGTCGAATTAACCAACTCAAAGGGCTATAAGGTCGGAAACCTCGACTGCATGATTCATTGCGAACGCCCGAAACTTTCACCTCACAAGGCAAAAATGGCAAAGAACATTTCCGAAGTTCTAGGAATCGGAGAAGATCGAATTTCTATAAAAGCAGGTACCAACGAAAAGATGGATAGCGTCGGCGAAGGCCGTTCCATAGAATGTGACGCTGTAGTGCTGATGATTAAGGAATAATGGATAGAAAAAAAATAATCAAAATAATTGTTCTTATTATACTGTTTTTTATTTCTTATTTTTTCATAAATGACTATATTTCGAGTGATTTTAAGTATTATTACGAAGAATGCGAAAAATGTATTGATGCTCAGAAAAAAATAAATGAAGCAATATTGAAATATAAGAATAATGATACCAATTTGGAAAATATTCTAGAGGATGATAGTCGCTTATCTATAAAAACACTTCATGATAAAGGTTATTTGAAAGAACTAGTTTTGGGTGTGGAAAAAGAGTGTGATTTCAGATATGATACTAATAGTTCTAGATTATATTGTGTTAAACATGGTGAGTCGGAATTTGTAAAAAATTACAGCTATTACAAAGAAAGGGACGAACAAGATAATAGTTTATATTCTATTTATTTAACGGTTGATATAATTTTTTTGTTATTTGCAATTTTTTGGTAACTAAATGAAGATAAAACTATGATTAAATCAGTGAAAATCTACTATAAAAACAAAATAATAAAATGCATTGAATTAATTCTTATATTAGTTATTATTCCTGCTGTTATACTTGCTTATAAACCTCCACAATCATCTTATTGTGGCAAATTGCAAGAAAATATAGCATTAATAGCGGATCGTTATTTAATAGATTCGGATTATTCTTTTCATTCAAATTCACCAGAAGAAAGATTTAAAGAATTATACAATTTGTTATTAGAAAAAAAACGAGTAGACTCTCCTTTAAGGTATTATACGGACAAGTGTTCTTATGGATTAATAATTAGTGATTCAAATGAACTTTTAATTTATTGTAAGTATCATGGCAATGCTAAAAATGTTTATAAATTTTCTCATATGTCTTCAGCTAGATATAGTGCAGGTAAAAAAGAAGGCTTTTATTTGTTATTAGCAATTGCTTGTGCCATTCCAGGAAGTATTATTATTTCCATCAAAGCAGCTTACAGAAAATTATCTAAAAAAGAAGTGGAAGATATTGATGAAAGTGTGTGACTAAGCATATACCTGCCTTTATCAATAATAACTAATAAATTGTAGTTTTGTTACTTACTCTATATAATAAGTAACATTAATCAAATGCCAATAAAAGGGAAATCAAATGTCAGAAAACAAAAGAATGAGAAGTATCAAAGAAATATATAGAATAGGAAATGGTCCTTCTAGCAGTCACACTATGGGGCCGAAGAAAGCTGCTGAGCTTTTTCTCTCTCGTCATCAGGGGGCTTCAGCCTTTCAGGTAACTCTTTACGGAAGTCTTGCTGCCACTGGTAAAGGCCACTTTACAGATCAGGCGATTCTTTCTGTATTAAAGCCCAAAGCTCCAACAGAAATAATCTGGGAACCAAAGATTTTCTTGCCTTATCACCCGAACGGCATGAAGTTTGTCGCCTTAGACGGCTCAGGTCATGAAGAAGGACGATGGACATGCTTTAGTGTTGGCGGTGGTGCTTTGGCTGATGATAATGGCATTATTGGTGAAGATGAAGGTGAAATATACCCGCTTTCAACGATGACAGATATATTAGAATGGTGCGAAACCAAAGGCAAATGCTTTTGGGAACTTGTTAAAGAATATGAAACCTTTGACGTATGGGATTATCTTGGCGAAGTCTGGCAGACCATGAAAGCCTGTATTGAAAAAGGTCTTGAAGAAGAAGGAAGCTTGCCTGGTCCAACCAATCTGCGCCGAAGAGGTTCAACATTCTATATTAAAGCGGGGGGCTCAAAAGACAATATTAAATCAAGAGGCCTTGTTTTTGCTTATGCTCTCGCTGCCGCTGAAGTAAACGCTTCAGGCGGAGTTATAGCAACTGCGCCTACCTGCGGCTCATGCGGTGTTGTTCCAGCAGTTCTTTATCATTTCTATAAGAGTAGAAATTTCAGCGAATCTAAGATTATTAGAGCACTTGCTACAGCTGGTCTTGTTGGAAACATAGTCAAAGCCAATGCTTCAATTTCTGGTGCTGAAGTTGGCTGTCAGGGCGAAATAGGCGTTGCCTGCTCTATGGCTGCCGCAGCTACAAGCCAGTTATTCGGAGGAAGCCCGGCTCAAATAGAATATGCTGCAGAAATGGGGCTGGAACACCATTTAGGAATGACTTGCGACCCGGTTTGCGGTATGGTTCAGATTCCCTGTATTGAACGCAATGCTTATGCTGCTGCCAGAGCACTGGACTGCAACCTTTTCTCTTCACTTACAGACGGAACTCATAGAGTTTCATTTGATAAGGTAGTTTCAGTAATGAAACAGACAGGTCATGACCTGCCTTCAGTTTATAAAGAAACAAGTGAAGGGGGCTTAGCAAAAGATTACGTTCAAATGAAACGAAAATATTAATATAAACATTAAACTACAAGCTTTTAGCAAAAAAGCTTGTAGTTATTGATGTTGTAGGTAATTGTCCTGATTAGTTTACGACAGCTGTGGTTGTTTATGGGCTTAATAATTGGATATAACCCGATAATCGCTATTAGAACTAGAAAAAACATATGGCAAAATCGGATTGCAGATAACGGAATGCCCTGGGAAATTGATAGTATCATCAACATCAGCTACTTCAGTTCCTGCTTCAGGAGAAGCGAACGGATTCCTATCCAGATTGAACGGACAAACAACATTCTTTTTAAATTTTTTTTCAATATCCAAATCAATCTCAGGAAGTGATGCTGATGAAAATTCTAATGGTTTAACTGTCAGGTTCTTAGGGGTATTGCTTTGGGAAGTGTTTTGAAAAGGAACTGACGAATTAGAAGGAACAGCCTTCTTATTGTTTGTTGTAAAGGCATTATTGTTTTTAGCGTTCTGAATATCTATGAGCATTTCACGCATTTCTTTATTCATGCGTTTTTGCTCATTAAGCTGATTTTCTAAATCATTGCCGGCAGTAGAGATTTCTGCATTTTCATGAGCTCTTCTTGTTCCTTCTCTATAAGAAGAACGCTTAGAGGTTTTTGTCAGATAATTGAATAAAATGACTATAACAAACAAACAATAGCCGCAGGCAATTATAAAATTAACTTTTCTTTTATCTGTTGTTATGCTCATTTTTTCACCTTATTTTATCATATCATTTCTTACATTTTTAGTCTATAAGAAAGATTGAAGATGGAAGAGTTTAGAGCGGCAGAGCCAAGCGAAGCTTGGCTTAGTAAGGGAGAAGGGAGAAGCTTATAGCTTTTTATATCTTTTTGTAATATAATCCTTGCCATGGAAAAGACATCAGATAATAAATCAGTAAAATTTGGTACCTTTGCGGGTGTTTTCACACCAAGTATTCTGACGATTTTTGGCGTTATTATGTTCATGCGTGCCAATTTCGTAACAGGAGACGCAGGAATAATCAATGCTTTATTAATATTGGCTCTTGCTCAGTTTATAACTTTTCTAACGACTTTTTCTGTTGGAGCTATTTCTACAAATATGCAGGTAGAAGGCGGCGGAGCTTATTATATGGTTTCACGTGTTTTAGGCGCTGAATTTGGAGGCGCAATCGGTATTGCTCTTTTCCTTGCACAGGTAATTTCCATAACCTTCTACCTATTAGGCTTTACTGAAGCCATAACTGTGGCTTTCCCTGCAACGGCTGACTATTTTATGTATATAGGTTTGGCAGCAGCTATTATTCTTTTTGCAATAGCTAGAATTGGCGCTGATTGGGCGATTAAAACCCAGTATGTGATTATGGCAGTGCTCTTTACCTCTATATTTATATACTTGGTGGGTGCCGGTCAGCATTTTTCTATAGAAACATTCAAACTAAACCTTAATCCTCTAGACCAGACTCAAGGCGGAACTCCATTTTGGAGCTTGTTTGCAATATATTTCCCTTCTGTAACAGGTTTTATTGCTGGTATTAATATGTCGGGCGACTTAGAAGATCCTGGTAATAATATGTTGAGGGGAACAATCTATTCTTTGCTGGTTGCTTCATCAGTTTATGGGTTGCAGATACTGCTTTACGGCGGTGCTTTTTCTCGAGAAGAACTGATAAATCATCCTTTTGAAGTAATGAAAAACAATGCTCTCTTTGGTGCAGGTTTTATGGTAATTGCCGGCGTTTGTGCCGCTACTCTTTCCAGTGCCTTAGGGCGTTTTGTAGGTGCCCCGAGAGTTTTACAGGCAATAGCCAGAGATGAAATACTTCCATTTTTAGGCCCTTTTGCAAAAGGGAAAGGCAAGAACAATGAGCCTGTAAATGGTTTGTATTTCTGCATTATAGCTACAATAATCATGCTATGCATTGGCGGGAACGGCAGCGGAGGCAAGTTCCTCAATTCTGTAGCAGGAATAATGGGTATGTTTTTCCTTTATACCTTTGGTCTGCTTAATCTTGCTGCTTTTGTTGAGCTTTATACAGCTAACCCATCTTACCGACCAAGATTTAAACATTTTCACTGGTCTTTCGCATTGTTAGGAACCATTCTCAGCTTCGGTTCTGCAATACTTACAGATCCTAAGTATGCTCTTGTCGCCTTTGCCGTTTTATGCGTGCTCATATGGTATTTGCGTAGAAGAGATATGAATGCGTCTTTTGGTGATGCCAGAAGAGGTTATTTATATTCAAGAATCAGAAAAGCCTTATTTGCTTTACAAAGCTTTCACGATGATGACAGAAACTGGCGGCCTTCAATTCTTGTTTTAAGCGGTGACCCGAATAAACGCAGTTCTCTTGTTACCTATGCCGAACGCTTGAATGCTAATAAGGGTATGGTGACTCTAGCAAATGTTCTGAAAGGCAGCTTAGAAGATTTGCACGATAAAAGGGATGAAGCATTAAAGCAGCTTCTTGATTTCCTTGAAACAAATAATATGAAAGCTTTTCCTCATGTAGTAATTGGCGACACATTGCAAGATGGTGTTAGAACCTTACTTAGAGGAACTGCTTATACTCCGATCAGACCTAATATTTTAGCCTGTGGCTGGACAGCTGCTTCTGAAAAATTAAGCGACTACTTGGCCTTCTTACGAGAAGCTACAATGCTTAATATCAACCAGGTTATAATTAGAGATGGAGGTAATCCAATTCCTGAAAAGGCTAAGCGCATAGATTTATGGTGGAGAGGACATGAAAACGGGCCTTTAATGATGCTGCTTGCCTATTTGCTTATGCACAGCCCGGAATATTCCAACAGCAGATTAATTGTTAAGCGCTTTATGAGGAATAATGACGGCTTTAATGAAGCTGAAAATGAGCTTAAGCAACTTATTGATGAAGCTAGAATGGATGCAGAAATTGAAGTCGTAGTATCAGAAGATAGTTTCGCTGAAACTCTTCATAAAAGTTCTTCCGATGCTTGCTGTGTTTTCTTAGGGTTTGAGCTTCCAAATGATGAAAACAGCGAAAAGTGGCATGAAACCTATAAAAAGATGCTTAAAGATATGCCTACTTCTATTCTCGTTCATTCTGTAGTTCCACGCAATTATCTCTGGTGAAAACCAATCTCCATACACATTACACCAGATTCGAGAAAATAAAAAAACTGCTCCTTAATTTTCGTTAGCCAAACGCCGATATTGTTAGCAGAATATAAAATAGAAAAATAAGGAGCATTTCAAATGAGGCAAAGTATCAAAGCCGCAGGGCTAGCATCCCTGTTACTTTTGAGCTTGACAGATCTATCAGCAGAACCCTTGGTTAAGGGATTCTTTGTAGAAAAACTTCCTGCTAATTCTCTTAGTCAAGCTTTAGCACCAGGAAAAGGATTGGTTCTTGCTCATGTTTTAAACCAAAGCACTGAAGCAATTCAAACTGGAAGCTATCAAGTCGGAGTTCAGATAGAAGATAAGGGAAGTGTAAAAACTTATTCTCTCTCTCCCAAAGACTCCATAACTCCAGGCGCATTGAAAACCTTTCGTATGGCTGTTCCTATTGATGGAGTAGACAAAAACACTGGTAAGTTCAGAGTTTTTAGTCGTGTTAACGGTATTACTACCTGGTCAGACAAATACTCTTTTCTACAGGGTATTCAATCTTCAAAAGATAAGAATGGCATAACTACTCTATATACAGAAGCACCGATTGCAAATGAAGATAGAATAGTTCCAAAGAAAGAAGTCCCGTTTGAAACAGAAAGCTCCTCTGTTGAAAATACAAAATCTGGAAAAACTGTAGATATAAATAAAGTTCAGATTGCTGCTGAAAAGGCTGAAAAGACTGTAAATAAAGAAGTCGAAAAAGAAGTTAAAGCTGCTGAAACCAAGGTTAAAACCGAAACCGCAAAGGTTCAGAAAACAGTCGAAACAAAGAAAGAAACTGTAGTCGCTTCTGCTAAGCAGACTGCTGCTTCTTCAAAAACTCCGGCTGAAGCTTTAAAGGAATTAGAAGCAAAGAAAGAAGCTAAGGCTGCCGCAGAAAAGGCAAAAGAAAAGGCTACTGTCGCTGCTGCTGAAGCCAAGGCTAGTGTAAATCGCAAAATCAATCCCTCTGAGTTTAAAAAGCTTAGAACAATGGATGAAGAGCTCATTA
Source organism: Candidatus Rifleibacteriota bacterium (assembly GCA_017526725.1). Next base: position 13,643 of record JAFXRA010000213.1, on the reverse strand, counting down.
TTTACGTAGTTAAAAGCGGTGATACTCTGAAATCCATTTCAGAAAACTATTATGGAACCGCAGCTAAAGAACGTGTTATAGCAGACTTGAATTTCATTGAAAAATCATCTGCTGTAAGAGTTGGCGAAGAAATAATTGTTGAAGTAAGACCTTTAAGTAAAAGTTGAGGAGATTGATAAATGAATCCTAGTTCTCTATTAAAAACCAGAGCTGAAAAAGCTCCTTTGATAAAATGCGAATCTCATTCAGAAGGAAGTTTTACTTTCCAGATAAAAGGAAAGGCTTTCCAGCAGGGTTATTTGTTCATGAATCCTCAAATGAAAGCTCTGTTCCCTTATAAAGGTGAATTGGTTTCAATAACTTTTATTGATGACAATGAAGTAACTCATTCTGCAATTTACCAGAAAATGCGTGGTTATATGGTTTGTCTCACTTTCGGCGAATGGTGGGAAAGAAATCATGTAAAAGAAGGCGACAGCGTTACAATTGAAATTGTAGATCTGATGACAAAGACTTACAGACTCAAACTTAACAATGCTAAACCTGAAATAGCAGAAGTTCCTGAAGAAGTTGAATTCAAATTCGCCTCAGCTATAGATTCAACAATTACATATGATGAACAGAATCTTAATGTTCTCAGAAGTATTGTTAACTGCGATTTTTCTCCTTATGCAGAAACTAAGCTTGTTCAGAAGTGCCATGAAATGGAATGCGGAATCAGCTCAAATGAACTTATAGCTTTAAAGAGCTGCTTTGGCGTAAGCGCTTACGAACATCAGCTTAATACTGCTCACGCTGTTATTGAAAAGCTTAACGGCCGTGCTCTTCTTGCTGATGAAGTCGGTCTTGGTAAAACAATTGAAGCTGGTCTTATTCTTAAAGAATATTTGCTCAGAGGAATGGTAAAAAGAGTTCTTATTCTCACACCTGCTTCTTTGATAACTCAGTGGCAGGAAGAACTCAAGACTAAATTTGGTCTTAATTTCAAGAATCACCAGGAAATTACCGATTGGGAAGATTCCGATCTGGTAATTGCATCTCTTGATACCGCAAAGAGTCAGAAGAATCAGAGCAATGTTCAGAAGATTAAATATGATTTGTTGATTGTTGATGAAGCTCACAAGCTGAAGAACAAGAAGACCAAGAACTGGCAGTTTGTAAATTCTATCAACACCAAGTATTTGCTGATGCTTACTGCAACACCAATTCAGAATGATATGATTGAATTGTTCAATCTCATCTCAATTTTGAAGCCAGGTCACCTTTCTACTGTTCAGAAGTTCAAAGACGATTTTCTGACAGAACATGACAAGAGATTGCCGAAGAATTCTTCAAAACTTCGCGAAATGCTTTCTGAAATAATGATCAGACACCGCAGAGCTGATACTCTTATTAAGTTCCCACAGAGATTCGTTCATACTTATTCTATAGATCTTAACGAAGATGAAGCAGCTCTTTACCGTGAATTAACTGATTTTATCAGGAAAAAGTATTTCACACTTCCTACTCACAAGAATCCTCGTGGCATCAACAGACTGACTTTGATTCTTTTGCAGAAGCTAATGGGCAGTTCTGCATATGCTTTGACAAAAGCTCTTGAAAAGATGATTGCCAGCAACTTCTATAAAGATGACTTCGATGAATCTCTCCAGAAGCTTCTGGAAATGGCTAGAAATGTTAAACATTCTAAAAAAGGCCAGGTTTTGATGGAAATCATCAAGAACGTTAAGGAAAAGGTAATCATTTTCACTCAGTTCAGAGGAACTCAGGATTACATTGTTAAGAATCTTGAAAAAGAAGGTTATTCTGTAGCTGTATTCAATGGTCAGATGTCTCAGGCTGAAAAAGACAAGTGCATTGAAGATTTCAGAAACAACAAGCAGATTCTGGTTTCAACTGAATCAGGTGGTGAAGGCCGCAACCTGCAGTTCTGTAAATTCCTTGTAAACTTCGATTTGCCTTGGAACCCGATGAGAATTGAACAGAGAATCGGTCGTATCCACAGACTTGGTCAGAATGATGACGTCCATATCATCAATCTCAGTGCAAAAGATACTATTGAATCTTATGTTCTTGAACTCCTCGACAAGAAGATTAATCTCTTCAGACTAATCATTGGCGAATTGGAAATGATTCTCGGCAATATGCAGTCTAAGAGAACTCTTGAACAGATTATTATCGATATCGTAACAATGTCACCCAACCAGGATGCTATGAAGCGCAAGTTCGCTACTCTTGGCAATAAACTGGAAAAGGCCCTTCAGACTCATAATGAGATTACAAAAGCCCAGGAGGAAATATTCAATGGAGAATGATATTCAACAGCTGGTCTTAGCTTACTTTAATATGCAGGGTATTAAATGTAAGGAAGCTGAAGAAAACGTCTGGGCAGCCCAAATTCCTGAAAAAGACCAGAAATTCTATAATTGTGGTGATACTCTACGCTTTACGTTCAACAGAGAAAAAGCAGAATTATATCGTGATATAGAAATGATCAGCGAAGGCTCTTTCCTGTTCAGAAAGATAGTAGAAAAACTGGGTTCGACTCCGAAAGTCAGCAGAGTTTTCTTTGGACAGCAGCCGAAAGTTCCTGAAGATTCTGGTTTGAAGTCTCTTGCAGAAAAAATGCATTATAAGACTACAGTTGCTTATAATTTCAAGGTTAGTATTGATTGCGACCAGAAAAATGATAAGCTTTATTCGGTTGTTGAAGACGGCAAAGATGGTTCTTTGAAGGTAGAAAACAAACTTTTTACTCTGGACTTAAATGATTTTTCTGAAGAGCCGGATTCAAGAATTAAACTTGATGAACCAGGTCCTGAAGTTTTAAAGAAGTATTTGCTTGCCTGCCAGGAATTGGAAAAGTCAATACAGGATGAAGTAGATAAATATCGTAAGATAGGAATCGAAAAGTGCCGCGAAGACATGAAAGTTTTCGATGATTATCTTAATGAACAAAAAGCTGAACTTCTTCAGAAAAAAGAAAATGTAAGTTTTCATCTGTATTTTTTCCAAAAGGAAGAAGAAATAGATAAGCTTATTAATAATCTTGAAGAAGAAAGAAAAAGAAAACTTAACGAATTAGAAGAAAAATATAAGGTTAAAGTTAATATAAGTTTGATTAATGCAGTATTATTATGCGTTCCAGAATCTGGAACAAGCAAATCAAGCGGTTCTTCTGCGAAGGTTGTTAAGCTGAAAGAAATTTAGTTTATTATTTAATAAAGTATTATTCTTATCATTAATAAAAAAATACGGCAAAAGCCGTATTTTTTTATTTTTTTATTCTTAAAAAATGCTATAATCTAAAAAATAAGCTTTGTTTCGGAGGTGTTATTGTGTTTTTTAAACAGGTAGTTATTCTCTTTATTGTATTGGGTATACTAGGCTATGCTTTCGGCGATTATATTTTCTATGAACAGGGCCATTATATGATGAAGCATCAATACCCTATTCCTGCATACGAAGCTTTTGAAAGATTAATAAAATATTATCCTAAGAGTAAATTTGCAAAAGAAGCACGAAAGCATATGGATGATTTACGTGCTAAGGACGGAGACCTTAACAAACTTTTGGAAAAGAACGAAGCTGAATTCACTAAAACACAAAAGGAACGAGAAAAGACAGAATCATTTAGATAGGCATAAGTTGTATCTAATTGCTAAATAAATGAATCTTTGAGAGAAAAAGATGAAAAAAAGAGTACTTTGTTTATTGACTATATTACTTGTTTTGTCTGCAACTAGTTCTTTTGCAGACAAGATATGTTCTACCTGTGAAACTATTTTTGATGATAGTATTAAATTCTGCCCTAATGATGGAACAAAGCTGGACGAGATTTCAAAAAAAGATATTGTTTCTTTTGAATTAAAATCATTGCCTGAAGGGGCTGAAATAATACTAAACGGAGAACAAGTTCCTAGAAAGAGTGTAGATTTAAGAATTGGAAGAACTTATAAATTCGAAATAAACGCTGAAGGCTACAAGAAAACGATTTTTATCGTATCGCCTCAGGAATCAGGCAAAATTGTCATAGAACCATGTATGCTTTCCTTAAGTCCTGAAGAATTACGCAATAGAAAAATTAATGCTATTGCCAATATCCATTATGGAGACATGATTGAAGTGAAAGCAGGGGTTTATTCTGTAGGAAGCAACAGAGGCAACTTAGATGAAAAACCGGTTAGACGTTATGAAACAAATGGTTTTTGGATAGACAGAACTGAAGTAACCTGTGCCCAGTATAAGAAATTTCTTGAAGATATTGAAAAATATGGTCACAAATGGTGTCATCCCAATGAATCAAAGAATAAAGATCATACCCCATACCATACCTATGCTTGGGCTTTAAAATACAGTTGGGTAGGGGGGCAGCCGCCTCATGGTATGGATGACTATCCTGTTGTATTGGTAGACTGGTTCGATGCTTATGCTTATGCAAATTGGGCCGGGAAGCGTTTACCAACAGAAAATGAATGGGAAATCTCAGCAAGAGGTGTTGATGCTAGCGAGTATCCTTGGGGAAATGCTTTCTCATTGGATCGCTGCAATGTTGGAGAAGGGCCTATGGCTGTAGGTTCTTTCCCAAAAGGCGCAACTCAGTCTGGAATTCTAGATTTAGCAGGAAATGTTAGTGAATGGACGGCAACTGCGTATGACCCCAAACCAGGAAATGCTTATAATTTTGGCGGGAAATACGGTTTGCCGATTGTTAAAGGCGGTTCTTGGGATGATAATGCTAAAGGATGTCGTTCTTCGGCTCGTGATAGTAAAAGAAGTCCTTACCATCGCAGTACTACCGTTGGTTTTCGATGTGTGAGCGATCATTCTCCAGGTTTGTTAAAACCAGGAAAATAATATAGAGTTTCTAGAGAATTATGCAATTAAGTTTTGATACAAGTGATATAAATTTTTATTTCAGTTTTCAAGACCCATATTGTTATTTAGCCTGGGTTTTACTTCAAAATAGTCTTAAGGATTATAATACTATAACAGTAAAACCTATAAATATTGGACTGAATCCTTCCAACAATAAGTTCAGCTTTAGAGAATCATGGGGTGGACTGCGTTGGCTAAGATTAGCTAAAGAAGCAAAACTACTAGATATAACAATAAAGAAACCTTTGGGAATTGTCTCTGAGGATCTTTCTGCAAGATGTATTCCGGTTTATGGAGCTGGCGGTGCTGAATACTATATTTCTTCTGTTTTTAAAGCAGAATTTACAAATAATATAGATATTTCTATTACCCATATTCTAAGATATTTTTTACAAAGTGAAGGAAATGATTCAGACATATTAGTAAATGCTTCTAATGATTCAAAGACTTTAGATGTGTATAAAGAACAGACTGATTTATGGGGTAGAAAGCGCATTAGGGCTATACCTACAATAGAAATAGGGGATGAGCGTATTGCGGGGCTTATTACAAAAAAGCAGTTAGATGATATATTACGCTCTTTGACCGATAAAATATGAATACTTTTCTTTTACTTAAGCCATCAGTAAAAAAATTAGGGCGAATTTTTGCATCTAGAAACAAGTTTTTTTTATTAGCAATTCTAATCTTTGCTGGTTTACTCTATGCATGTATTTATTTCGGGATGGCAAGATTTCTTAGCTATGTAAGCAAAGCTCCAATTATAGGAGATGCTTTTGGAGCTATTATAGGCGGCTTAATTATTTCCAAACTATTGGAAATGTTGTTTATGACCTTATTTTTTATGCTGCTTTTCAGCGGTATCATATCTGCTCTTTCCATTCTTTTTTTAGATACCGAACTTCAGCCGCTTATGGTGTCTCCTCAGCCTGTTTCTAGAATTTTCATGTCTAGATTGCTGATGATGACTTTTGATTCTTCATGGATGGCTGTTATCTTCTTTATTCCTGTATTTCTGGCTTTTGCTAAAACACTGAATGCATTCAGTCTGGCATATATCTGTTTCCCTATTGCTCTGCTGCTTTTTATTCTTATTCCAAATATAATAGGTGCAGGAAGTTCTTTACTCATTGCTGCTTTCTTCCCTATACGTCAAATGAAGAAAATTTTTCAGTTTTTAGCTATAATTATGCTTACCGGATTAATTTTCTTTATACGCTCTTTGGAAGCTGAAAAGCTGCTTAATCCTTCTCATTTTAAATCTGTCAGCGGTTATTTGATAAGCTTAGATCTTCCGTTAGTCAGATATTCACCAGCAACTTGGATGCATCAGACAACTTTGAATCTTTTTTATAGACGGTTTAATGAGGCTTTATCTAATTTTTGGCCAATACTTATAACTGTTTTAGTTGGGTTAGCAATCTTATGGGTATTGGCAAAATATTTTTATCATTATAGCTGGCAGCGCTCTTGTGAGGCTATGGATAATCAGATAATCGGCTTAGAATGGCTGAGAAAAATAATTATTAAGCCTTTTAATTATTTTGCTCCTGATGTCAATGTTATCGCTTCTAAAGAAGTAACAATATTTCTTAGAGACCCGGCTGTTTTTTCGCAAATATTTATGATGATGGCAATCATTGTGATTTATGCTTATAATTTGGCTATTTTACCAATAAAAGATGTTCCGACTATGTTTACCCAAGGTCTGAACAATGCATTAATATATTTGAATGGCCCTTTTATTGGGTTTATCGTAGCTTCTATAGGAATGAGGTTCGTATATCCCTCTGTTAGCATGGAAGGAAGAGCTTTTTGGGCTGTTAAATCTTCTCCTGTAAGCCCTAAAAGGGTAATATTGATTAAAGTGCTCTTCTATCTTATTCCTATGGTTATTCTTGGTATGATACTCTGCACTGTTACAAATGCTATTTTTACTGTTTCAACACCAGTATTAAGATGGCTTAGCTATTTTAATGTGCTTCTGATTACTGTAGTAATTACTTCTTTAGCTATAGGGGTCGGAAGTGTGAATGCGGATTTTAATGCTGATTCGCCTCTTAAGATTGCAGGTTCTTATGGGGGTTTCATATATATGATTTTATCAGGCGTATATATAGCTAATCTGGTTTTCCTCGAAGCATACCCGATTTATTGTTTTAATTATGCAAATCATTATCATGTTCGAGGATACATGGCTAATATATTGTTCTTTATAAGTATTCTAGTAATTTTGTTGGCTTCCGCAGCCTGGGTATATTTGCCTATTCGAAAGGGGTTAGATGCAATAGAAGAATATGAGCCAGAATAAAGAAATTTTAATAAAATTTGATTCGATTCATAAGGAATACGGTGATTTCACGGCTGTTAAAGAAATCAATCTTGAAATTGCTAGAGGTGAATTATTTGGTTTCCTCGGCCCGAATGGCGCAGGCAAAACCACTATGATTCGTATGCTGACCGGTATAATCAAACCTACATCCGGTACTATTACCATAGGAGGTTATAACTTATATCAGGAGCCTATAAAGGCAAAGTCTTTAATTGGCTATGTTCCGGACAGACCATATTTATACGAAAAGCTATCGCCAGTTGAATATTTTGATTTTATGGGCGGTTTATATAATGTTCCCAAGGAAAGAGTAAAAGAAATTTCCGAAAAAATGCTTAAGCTTTTTGACCTTTGGGATAAAAGAGATGAGCTGATAGAAAGTTTTTCTCACGGGATGAAACAAAAGACTGCGATGATTGCAGCTATTCTTCATGACCCGGAAATCTTAGTTGTTGATGAACCTACTGTAGGCCTTGATCCTAGAAGTATAAAGCTTGTTAAAGAATACTTCAAACATTTGACAGATGAGGGAAAAACATTGTTTTTGACAACTCATACTTTGTCAGTTGCTGAAGACCTTTGCCAGCGTATTGCTATTATAAGACATGGAGAAATAGTTGCTCTTGGCAGTCTAAGTGACTTGCAACAACAGGCAAAGATGCCTGGCAACGACCTTGAAACTGTATTCTTAAAGTTAACCGAAGAAGAACAGGAAGACGCAAAGAGCTCATCTGCTACTTGACTCCTCCCTTCCTCCTTTCCTCCCTAAGTTCTACTCTCTTGTATTTGGTGTCTTGTATCTAGAATCTTGAATCTTAAATCTTGTATCTTAAATCTTATATCTTATATCTTACATAAATGTTTTGTTTCGAATTTAAGAACTGTAATAATTTGGATTGCCCTGTCAGGAAGCTTAGACAGCCTCGCTGCTGGGAATTCTTTAAAAAAAATGCATCAACTGATGCTGAATACGAAAAAAGAGCGGTTCTATGTGAAAAATGCAACTATAAACTAGGCTGGGAAATAGGCTTAATTTCTAACGATAATTTTAAAGATTCAGAGCACATTTTTATTGATGAATTAATCACGGAAAGCTCTGATTCAACTTCTGCTAAAGAATTAGTAAAAGCAACAAAAGAAAAGCGCTTTTGTTATGAAATAATGGATTGTCACAACGCTCTCTGCCCTGTTAGAGAGCAGCAGATAATCAGATGTTTCAAATTTTTTCAACCTCGTTCAGATAAAGAAAAAGAAAGAATTACCTGCTGCAGCAGAACTTGTGATAAGTGTTTTTATAAAACTGGTTGGGACCTCGGAACTGTCAGTGAAAGCAATTTTGCTGACATAATTGAAAAGAAGAAAAACAAGCTTAAAAGTTCAAATAAATACCAAAAAGACCTTATTGTCAGTATTTATATGGCAGAACTTGCCAAGAAACCTTTAAGTCATGAAGAAGAAATTGCCTTAGCAAAGAAAATCGCAGGTGATAAAGAAGCTTCAGAAGTCTTTTTAATGGCTAATCTAAAACTTGTAACTAAAATTGCTCAGAGATTTACCTCTAAGATGCCTTTTATGGATTTGATTCAAGAAGGAAATATCGGTTTAATAAAAGCTATTTCTAAATTTGATTACAGATTAGGATATAAGTTTTCTACCTACGCTTCTTACTGGATAAAATACTATATGCAGAAGGCTGTATCTGAACAGGCTTCAACTATCAGTATTCCCTGTCATTTAATTGCTGTTGCAAACAAGATTAAGCAGCAAATCAGTAAATTTGAAGAAGAATTGTCCAGACCTCCGACTCTTGAAGAACTTTCAAATATCTTAGGTATTGAAGAAGAAAAGATAGTTAATATTCTTAATGTTACAAAGACTCCTATTTCTATTTATAGCAAGGTGTCTAAAGATGAAGATGATGAGGAAACAATAGAATACTACTTAGAGGATAAACAAAGCCTTACTCCTGAAGAAGCCTATTTTGAAAAACAGAAAATATTGGCAATAAAAGAGGCTCTTGAACAGCTTGAGGAAAGACAGAGTTTCATTATAAAGAATTTTTATGGAATCGACAGTGATGAAATATCCCTGGCTGAAATAGGGCGCAGACTGAATATTTCAAGAGAACGAGTCAGACAGATTTTATATGTATCTTTGAAAAAACTTTCTCAGCACTCTTCCATTATTTCTCTGAAATAACCGGCAACCGGTTTTAATCTTCTTCTAAGACGTCAAAGAACGGGAAAACAATTTCTTTATCGAGTTTGTTGCAGATGCGTTCAATCAACTGAACTGGACGTCCAAAAAGCAGTTTTGTTGCTCCGTTGAGTTTCACTTCAGAATAACGGCTGAAATCTACTGAAGTTCGTCTGAATTCATCGTTCCCCACTATCATATTGCCTTTGTGAATTACCATTGAATAATCTTCGGGCATTAAATTCATAAAGTTTTCAAAAGGATCCGAACCATTATCTTCAAAGACAATAAAATCAGAGCGCTTGCCGGGAACAAGTGAACCAACTTCTTTTTCTATTCCAAAAATCTGAGCTGCGTCTATGGTAGCCATTTTTATTAAATCTTTAGGAGTGATGCTGTTATTCAGAAAATCAGCCGAATATTTTCTTGCTGCTCTAAAAGCAGTATGCATATTAGAAGAACCAGTGTTGGAACTGTCTGTTCCAATACACAATTTTATGCCAAGCTCTAATATTCTTTTTATATCTGGTTGAGCTGCAAATATTCGTTCGCTCGATTCTGGAATCCAGACTATAGAAGATTTTTTACTGGCAATAAGCTGCAAGTCAGAGTCTTTAAGAAAACAGCAGTCTACAAGTACTGTATTCTTGGAAAGTGCATCAATTTTATTTAAATAGTCTATTTCTTCGCTGATTTCTTTACACTTTCCTTCTCCAGCATGAATAATAAAAGGCAGTATTCCCTGAGTATTTCTGTATTGCTCTACTATATTTGAACACCAATGCAAACGCTTCTCTGATACAGAATGAGCTTGATAGAAATACTTTAAAAGAGATGCCAGTTCATGATTTGTAAATGTGCTGGATACTTCAGAAGGGTAGTGGTCAACAATTGTTGTCGCACCAGCTATTACATTTTTATACATTCCAACTATATATAAATCTGAAGCAGAAAGCTTTTGCTGTAGTTTATAGTCTGGCTCTGAATGAATCGAACTTTCCCATTCAAACCAATTCTCTACAGGCATCTGACCGAAAGAACGCCACGAAGTATCGATGAGATGGTCGTGGCCATTTATTAATCCTGGAAAAACAACCTGACCATCAAGATTAATTTCTGTTTCTACTGGTTTTAGAGGAATCTGTTCTGGCTCAAGAAGGTCATATATTATATCATCCTGAATCAAAATGCTTTGCTTTTTGAAAGTGAAATCAGGCTGTAATACAAGGCCATTTTTTAAGAGTTTAAACATTAATTATTTCCTTAAAACTTTCCAAACTCAGGCGCATTAGCTTTTATTTCTTTCAGCAGAACATTCCATGGCTTGTCGGCTATGGCTAATTCAACGAAGTTTTTGGCTATTTCTTCAAGATAAAACAGGAACTTAGGTCTTTGCTTATTTGAATCTAATGTTTTTACTTTATCAAAAGAATTGTTGAATTCTTCGGTTTCTTCCAAACCAAGTTCTTTGGCTTTTAAAGTAAATTTTTTGCGGAATTCGGAAATGTCGTTTTTATCTGAAACAGGGATAATCTGCGAGCCTATTAGGGTTCCTACCATTTCTCCTCTGAATTCCAATGGAACAGCAAAAATCAGAAAACCACAGTAACAAAGACATACATATGGAACTTTTCTTTTAATAACTCTATTTTCAATTCCTTTATATACTTTGCGGCACCTGACACAGCCTTTTTCTGTTCCTCTTATAAAACTGCATGGCCCATAGAAATAATCAGTCTTACATACTACTTCGCCAGAAGTGGAACGAAGAGAAAGGGGAATGCCCATAAGTTTTTCCATCTTTCTGAGAAGCTCTGCAACACGACCAATTGAAAACTTAACTTTCGAATTGACTGTATTTTCTGGTAATTCTTCTTGTAGAAGATTTTGAACTTTTTTTTCGGCCATAATTAAACTTCTCTCTGTAATTAATATTTTTACATATAATAAGCAGCGATGCCAAACAATAAGGAATTATACTTGGTTTCAGCATTGTCTGCTCTAGATGGATGAATAACAGGTATGGAAGCACCGTATAGAAGCCCTCCCATATCTGCATGAATGTAATGCTGTAAAGATTTATAAAGAGCGTTCGCAGTTTCGATTCTGGGAGCAATGAACAAATCTGCATTGCCGTTCATTTTGCCTTTATATTTCTTTATTTGTGCAGATTTTGAACTTACTGCCAAATCGAAAGCTACAGGACCTTCAACAATTATATCATTTCTATCCGCAAATTTTTTTGTAACAGCTTCAGCTAGTTTGGTAGACAGCATCTTGTCTGTAACTTTTTCGTTAGCAGCTAATAATGCAGTCATTGGAACTTTAGAACTTAATTTTTTAAATACCTTGTCGGCATTTTCTATGATTTTGACTAAAGTTTCTTCGTCTGGAGCAATATTTACGGCAGAATCGGTAAGAATTGCAAAGTCTTCTTTATCTGGAAGCTGAAAACAGGTTAAATGAGACATGAAATCATGGTTCAAACCATTCTGCTTATCGAGAACTGCTTTAATTAAAGAAGCAGATTGGCACATTCCCTTCAAAATTATATCAGCATTCCCCTTTTTTACTTCTTCTACTGATCTTATTAAGGCTTCTTTTTCTGTTGAGGCTTCAATGATAGATATCTTTTCTGACTTGCAGTCTGACCCAAAAATAGACTTGATTTTGTCTGCTGAACCAACTAGAGTAGCACCATTGATAAAACCTTTCTCTAAGGCTTTATTTATTGCTTCAGCTACAGCTTTATTGTCTGCTAAGGGTACAACAACTCTGTGCGTTGTTTTTCTGGGAAGCTTTGCTTCTAAGTCCTGAAAAAATTTGCGTGCCATCCCTCATCTCCTAAATATAGTACACCATTCTATCATTAGCGATTTAAAACTGTCAAGAAATAGCCAAAACAGGGCAAAAGCAAAGTTTATTTGATAATTAGAATGCACCGTGATAAAATATTTGCCAATACTAGCGGAGGAAATAATAAATGCGTATAGTCGTAGCAGGAGGTGCCGGTTTTATTGGCTCCCATCTAACAGAAGAACTATTAAAGCAAGGTCATCACGTCGTCGTTATTGATAACTTTATTACGGGTTCAAGAAAGAATCTTGAGCATCTGAAAAGTGAAAATCTCTTCATTATAAATCATGATATTACACAGCCTATTTTCCTTGGGGAAAAGGTCGATAGAATCTATCATTTAGCTTCTCCTGCCAGCCCGATAGATTACCAGAAACACCCGATACAGACCCTTAAAGTCGGTGCTTTAGGCACTCATAATCTACTGGGAATGGCTTTGGCTCACAATGCAAGAATACTTCTTGCTTCAACTTCTGAAGTATACGGTGACCCCGAAGTTCACCCCCAGAGAGAAGACTATTGGGGGCACGTTAACCCTGTTGGTCCAAGAAGCTGTTATGACGAATCAAAGCGCTTTGCTGAAGCAATCGTTGTTGCTTATCGTGATTATCACAAGGTTGATACAAGAATTATACGTATTTTCAATACTTATGGACCCCGAATGAGATTGAATGACGGCCGCGTTGTTCCAGAATTCATTTCTCAGGTTTTGAAAGGCAAAGATATTACTATTTATGGAGATGGTACACAGACTAGAAGTTTCTGCTATGTTTCAGACCTGGTTAAGGGTATGATGGGTGTTATGGAAAGTTCCTATAAAGATCCGGTAAACCTTGGAAACCCAAGTGAAATAACCATTAATGAATTTGCAGAAAAAATTATCAAAGTTTCCGGTATAAAGGTGAATAAGATAAATCTGCCTTTGCCTAAAGATGACCCGAAACGCAGAAAACCAGATATCACCAAAGCTAAAGAATTGTTGAAATGGGAACCAGTTGTTCCTTTGGAAGAAGGACTGAAAAAGACTATAGAATGGGCTAAACAAAATGTCTAATATTGATTATCTAGATTACAGAATTGAAAAAGTATTAATTACAGAAGAACAGATTAAAGAAAGAATTAAAGAACTTGGTAAACAGATTACCAAAGATTTTAAAGGAAAAGAGCTGACAGTAGTCTCTATTTTAAGGGGCTCTTTCCTTTTCACCGCTGATTTGTGCCGAAGCATAGATCTTGATCAGAAACTTGATTTCATGGCTGTGTCGAGTTACGGTAATGCTACAAAGAGTTCTGGTGTTGTAAAAGTTGAAAAAGACTTGGCTGAAAGTATAACAGGCAAAAATGTCTTGATTATTGAAGATATTATTGATACTGGTCTTAC
>JAFXRA010000212.1 GCA_017526725.1 Candidatus Rifleibacteriota bacterium | reverse complement strand
TAATGACCAAATCATTTCTTTGGAGCTGGTGGCTTAGCTGTTAAAACTGCCATAACCTCCTTACGAACATTTTCATCCGGGTCAAACCTCAAAGGTCTGATATATGGAGCTAAAAGATAGGGTGGGGCTATTTTTGCCAAAGCAGTTACCACATTTCTTCTAACGTCTGGATCAGGATCTCTTAAAACAGATAGAAGCAAAGTGAAAAATCTTGTGTCTTTCAATTCCCCTAAAGCAAATACAGCAGAGGCTCTCATCCATTTATCCTGATTTCTCATCATGTTTATAACTGCTTCGTAAATCTGATAATAGCCGAGTTTCCAAAGAGTAATGATTGTATTGCCTCTGACACGGTTATTGTCATCATACAAACATGGCAGAATGTCGTTTATAAGAGATTGGTCTCCGACAAACTGCATTGCTTCAACGGCATTAGCCCTAACTCTGTCATCCTGGTCTTTTAAATAACTGACTAACATACCTGCAACTGATGGACCGCCAATTTTACCTAAGCCCATAATAACAACGGCTCTAACCTGAGGGTCAGGGTCTGTTATAGCAACAATCAGGTTTGTTTTTAATTCTGGTGGAATAAAATCGCAGAGTATTTCAAGAATCTTAGCTGACAAAACTCTGACGCGCTGGTCTGATGCTGAAAGGTCTCTTGTGATGTCTTCCATAAAGGTTGGATCCATCTTTATAAGAGAGGTGCCAATAGCCAATCTGGTTTCATCATTCATTTTATCAAAACCAGTCATATATTTTCTTCTGGTAATATATGCAATAGCCTTGTGAGCAGCAACTTTCACATCGTTGATTGTTGAAGACAACAATTTAGATAGAGCACCGATAATCGCAGGATGATCTCTGTCTTTTAGCTTTTCTATTGTTTGAAGAACTATATTGGAATCAGTATCTTTCAACAGTTTTAAAATCATTTCTGTACCAGCTTCATTTTTAAAATGAGGCAGGTCAAGAATCTTTAATATATTTTCTCTTACAATATAGTCAGGGTCGCGAAGTTTTGTTTCAATAATCTGTAATGCGTTTTGGGAACCTGATTCGCCTAGAATCCAAAGAATTCTTGAACGTAATTCAGGGTCTTGATGATATAAAACTTCTGTAACAAATCTCTGAAGACGCGGGTCCATCATTAGATTAATAACTTCAGTCTGAAGGTTATGGGGTACCTCCATGAAGTGTTCGAGAAGCAAAGTATTAAGAGTTTCAATTATATAGTTTTCTGTAGGGTCAGAAAGTATTTTTAACGCAGTTTTACCGGTTTCTTCATCTTTGTAGCAGCATGCATTAATTAAAAGTGTTTTTCTTTCGTCAGGTTTCAAACCTCTTAAGAAACTCTTAACATAGTTTTCATTGTATCTGTATAGCTTTGCAAAATTCCTTAAAATAACGTCTGGCAAATATTTCCCAAGACGAAGCAGACATTCTGTTAATGTTTTAATGCACTGGAAATGTCTTTCTGTAAGGTTCTTTTCCAGAGGGTCGGTAAAATATTTAACTCTATCTAAGACTTCCTTGCTTTTTAACTGCTCAGGAGTCATTGCTTCAAGTTCATCACAGAATGTTTTAACTATTTTGCTTATTGTGTCTGAAACTATAGGCGGAATAGCTTTATAGGGGTCGAGAATAAAATTAAAAAGGTAGGGATAAGAAATCGGATCTGAAAGCTGTTCTGTCAGATGCAATATATTCTGTCTGTATCCGTCAGATTTTTTGCCCAAACCTTCAAATACTTTTTTGAAAAATTCGTCGCCGTGACGTTGTAGACACTTAAATACCGAATATCTCATTGATGGGGAAATAGCCGGCATTGATTTTACGCACATGTCGAGAAATTCAGGGCTTTTTATTTTTTCTACGTGCTTTGTAAATTCAACCTGAAGAATTTTCTTTTCTTCTTTTTTAGCTTCAACTGTTTCATCCTTCATTATGTCAATGAAGATAGGGAAAGTTTTGGGGTTTTGCAGCAAAACAATTTCTTCAAGATAAAGAATCTGTTCTTTTATCGAGAATTGATTCCACTGCTGCAGAAGCATGCTTAGAAGCCCGGATTTTTCAATACCAAATTGAATGGTTTTATGTATTCCTATATCAGATGTTTTTGAAAGACATTCTGTAACAGCTTTAAGATTGTCGCTGTTTACTGCAGATAATATTTCTTTGAAAGTTTCTCTATATACAGGGTCTGGATATTTTATAAGAGTTAAGATAAGTCTTAAATCTTGTTCACTTAAAATGTCATTCTTTGCTGCAAAAATTTCTAGAATGGAAAGACGTAAATCACTGTTGTCAGTCTCTTCGAATTTTTTGACAAGAAATTCTATATGTGAAGAATTCAGGCAAGAAATAAACTCGCCTTTTGCTTTGTCAGATATTTTTTTATCCCTCTGAGAAAGCCTTGAAAAGACTTCTTCAGGGTCTTTTATCTTTCTTGAGAACCAACCCATAAATATAGACTCTTGAAACTTTGCTTTATATTATATCGTCATAGATTAATCCATTATACATTAATTCTATAATATAATAAAATTTATTACAACTTTTTAAAGAATATTTACAACTTTTATAATCTTTGATATATTAACACAAGAATACTTTAAAGCGAGGCATATATCGTGTGGTTTTTTAAAAAAATTTTTTGGATGCTAGTACTTCCTTTTGTTGCTCTTACTGGTGTTTTGATGTTTGCTTTCCCAGAAGAAATGAAGGAATTTAAAAAAGATTTAGTTGATATGATTGAAGAATCTTGGCTCAGATGGATAGGCTTCGGAATGTTTATCGTTGCCATGACTCACTTAGTTAAGATTTTCGATGGAAAACACACTATCGTTAGATTAAGCGATCCCAATAATTAATCTTCCCAAGAAGAAACTTCTACTCTGTAAGATTTAACATTTACAGGCGGATTCTTTATAGGAATTTCAAACAGAGAGCTTTCGTTCGGGTATAAAACCTTATATATATCACGTAAGGTACCGTATTCAGAACGAAGCTCTCTGTTGTTTTTGTCCATCAGTCTCGTTCTTAAGTTTATTTTCTGTTTCTTTTTATCAGAGACATTTTTTAGTGTACCCACAACATACAATGTACCCAGTTCGATATAGCTGTCTATTCGAGTAATAGCAAAAGTTGGTTTTATATCTGCAGTTACGACTGCTTTTAAAACTTCGTCTCTTTTACCTGTTGTGTACTCTCCGATAACGCTGTCGTCATAAAGCTGCCAAAGTGCCATGTTCATTGGCTCAAGTCTTAAAGCTGTTCTAAAAGCTTCTTTTGCATCTTGGAAATTGCCTTCCTTCATTTTATCTAACCCATTTTTGGCTAATGGCAAAGCTGGGCTTGAAGAGGCTAGGTTGGCGATTAAGAGTTCTTCTGAACCGCTTGTAGCAAAGAGTAACTTAGGACCTTCCTCAAAGGTTGGAGATGCAAATACCTTTCTGCCGTTATTTATAGTGTATTCTTGAGCCAGACAACTGCTGCAGATCATTAAAGACAGTATAAAGGCAGATAATATAGGTTTTTGCATATGATATTCCTTATCCTAATACAGATAGCTTCTTGGTAAAGGCTTCCAGTATTATTTCATAAAAGCTTTCATAGCCGTAAACAATTATGCCTTCATGAAGCATAGTATAAGCTGCAAGACCAGCTTCGTTTTCTTCTTCACTTAACATGCCGAGCATTGTTTCTTTGTCTACAACCATGCTTGTAACTGCAATGTTCTTTTTTGACGGGAGCATTGCAGTAATTTCAGATTCTAGAATACTTTCGTCAAATTGTTCGTCAGATTTAATGAAAAAGAAATCAATAGTTGACTGAAAATCTTGAATTATTTCTGGCTTATTTATTGCCGTGGAATTTTCAGAGTCCGCAACCATGTTTTCCTGGGCATTTTCTTTGCAAAGTGCTTTTAATGAATCAGGAGAAATAAGTATCGCAGAAGATATTTTCCCTTTAACTTTTGTTTTTAATAATTTAACGATTTTTTTAAATAATTTGCCGCCATCAGCCAATGAATCTGAAAAATGCTCAGTCGTCTGTGCTGCACCTAGAGCAAGAAGATCAGCAGTCATCGGGTTTTCTGCATTTAAAGCACAAAGCTTAGCTTTGCCCTGAGGAAGAATCTGTACAATCTTTTGCTGATTTAACAGATGTATTCTGTTATAGGTTGTCCCATAGGGCAGCTTGAGCTTCTGAGAAAGCTGGTGAATTGATAAAACACCATCGGGTGAGTCCATAAAGGCTTTTGATATATCTATATTTGTCTGCATAATAGATTATTATATAAGAAATTTTACCAATTATCAATTTATTGTTAACACTCATCTCTCGATTCTCAACTTGTTTTCTGTTTCTAGTTGACGTTAACAGCCAACAATATTCAAGTGTAACGCTTCGCTGTGGTACACTTCGTTGTGGGACGATTGCTTTCGCAATCTGTGGTAATTGTCAGCAGGACAGAGACGCAAAACCTTCTGTTCTCCGTACAAGGCTCGTTCCCTCAAAGATTATTCGAAGGCAGAAATTTACAGAGATCGCGGAGGAGAATAAGATTGAGCAAGCGAAAGTCCGCCATATTTTTTGTAAAAAAATGGGTTAAAACTATTAGAATCGTTCGAATAGTTCAAGGTTCAAATAGTTCGATAAGATCAAAGATGGAGACATAAGATTTCTTGTAACTTGTAACTTGTCAATATTTTTATTAAAAATAAATAATATTTTTTTTATCTCTTGACATTTCGTATATGGCAAGGTATAATTGCTCACCTATCGCGAAAAGGTTAAAATTTGTCAGTTTTGGTTTCGGAGAAAAGCCGGCTTGTTAGTTCTAATAAACAAAATTAAATCTTCTAGAAACCCCTATAATTATTATTTAACTTCGTACATAAAACAGGTGTCTTAGTCGCAAGACTTAGGACACCTGTTTTTATCTTTATATTTCGTTAGTTTCATTGTAACGATACATAGTAAAGTTAAGGAGCAAGGCAGAAAAATGATTACAAAGCAACAGCCTGTAACCGAAAAAGTTTTGATGGCCAGAGATCGACTGTTCGATAAAATCCCGAACCTTATCGATATTCAGCTCAAATCTTTTGAATGGTTCCTCCAGGCAGGAAAAGAACCCAGTAAGAGAGTAAAACAAGGTCTTGAAGAAGTTTTTAGAGATGTATTTCCAATACAGGATTATGTAGGAAATCTTTGCCTTGAATATCTTGATTACAATTTAGGTCTGCCGATGTGTAAAAATTGTCCGCAGGCTAAATTACGCAAGAAATGTTTGTTTGATGACTGTAGTTTCCCAGAAAAAGATTGTCAGATTGCTTTCATAGGTGACGCTCCATATAGAGTAAAGAGCAATCCTGATATGTGCCGTAAGAGAGATATGACTTATTCTATTCCTTTAAATCTCCGTGTACAGCTTGTTATGCAACAGACCGGTGAAGTTAAGGAACAGGAAATATTCTTGGTTAATTTGCCATGTATGACTGAACGTGGCACTTTCATTATAAATGGTGCTGAACGTGTTATAGTTAGCCAGCTTCATAGAAGCCCTGGTGTTTATTACAGTTTTAACCGTGCTAAAAAATTATATTCTGCTAAGATTGTTCCTTATCGTGGTGCTTGGATGGAATTCGAACTTGATCTTATGAAAGACGCTATCTTCGTAAGATTAGACAGAAAGAGAAAAATTCCGATAACCACTTTCCTAAGAACTTTAGGTTATAGTGATAACGAAAGTATATTAGAACTTTTCGATAACAATGAAACTATTGCTAATTCTTTAAATTACGACAAACAGTCTGTAAGCCGCGAAGAAGGCGAAGACAAAGTTGCTAAGGCAGTTACTGATTCTTTAAAGGCTATTTTCAGTAAGTTACGCCAGGGTGACTTGTTTGTAGAAGAAAATGCTAGAAACCTTATCAAAGGTTTGTTCTTCGATTCAAGAAAATATGACTTGGGCGATGTTGGCCGCTATAAAGTAGATAAAAAGCTCAGACTCGTCGACAGATTAGCTGATCAGATTGCTTTTAAAGATATCGTTAACCCAGCTAATGGCGAAGTAATCGTTAAGGCTGACGAAAAGATTTCTAAAGAAGCCGCTGAAAAAATTGAACTTCTTCAGATTCCAGCTTATATAAAGATTGGTGAAGAACTTCGTGGTTATCGTGTAATGTATAATGCAGCCTGTGCAAACATCAACATGTTCGATGTAGAACAGGGCATTATTGATATTACTGGTAAAGTTGCCTACGAATCAATCGTTGATAAGAATAACGGCGAAATAATCGTAGAAAAAGGCAATGAAGTTCCTTCTGAAAGTATTGAACACATTAAAGAACTTGGTTTTGAAACTCTCAAGTTCGTTAAAGACAGAGTTCTCTGCACTGAAGATATTATCGGCGTAATCAGATATCTGGTAGACCTTTCTAACGGTATTGGCCGTGTAGACGATATCGACCACCTTTCTAACAGACGTATCCGCCGCTGTGGTGAACTTCTCCAGAATCAGTTCCGTATTTCTCTCTCCAGAATGGAAAGAGTTATAAAGGAAAGAATGACTATTCATGATCTCGACAGTTATACTCCACAGCTTCTCATCAACACTAGACCAGTTTCTGCAGTAGTTGATGAATTCTTCGGCAGTTCTCAGTTGTCTCAGTTCATGGACCAGAACAACCCATTAGCTGAACTTACTCATAAGAGAAGACTTTCTGCCCTTGGTCCCGGCGGTATCAAACGTGATAGAGCTGGTTTCGAAGTTCGTGACGTTCACCCGACACATGACGGTCGTATATGTCCTATTGAAACACCTGAAGGTCCAAACGCAGGTCTTATTGCTAGCTTGGCAGTATTTGCAAAAGTTGACGATTACGGTTTCTTAACAACTCCACTTTGCAAAGTTGATAAAGATACTGGTTTAATCCATTATGAAAATATGGAATACAAAGATGCTTATGATGAAGACCGCTATAAAGTTGGTCAGCCAGACTGCTACATCAGTGAAGATGGCTACATCATGGATAACACTATTCCAGCCAAATACTTCAGCGATGACTATGAATTTGACTACTTGCCGAAATCTGAAATCGAATACATGAAGTATTCTCCACTTCAGATGGTCAGTGTTGCATCTGCTTTGATTCCATTCCTTGAACACGACGACGCAAACCGCGCATTGATGGGCACTAACATGCAACGTCAGGCTGTTCCTTTAATTCAGACTGAACCCGCTTATGTTGGAACAGGTCTTGAACCAAAAGCTGCTCATGACTCTGGTGCAGTTGTTCTTTCAAGAAGCAAAGGTACCGTATGTTATGTAGATGCAGACTGTGTAAAGATTCAGCGCCCCAGCCGCAGAAAAGATGATGAAAAAGTAAAAGTAACTGAAGCTGCTTTCCGTAAGATTCAGGGCCGCAAGATTATGGATACAATCGTAGACGATCTTACTGGCGAAATCATTATCGAAGCTGGTCAGCCTCTTGACATTACTTACCTCTCTAAGATTAAAGCTATTACTGATGAAGTCAGACTTCAGCAGGAATCAATAGATACTTATACACTTCAGAAGTTCTTGCGTTCTAACCAGGGCACTTGTATTAACCAGATTCCAACAGTTAAGATTGGCGACAAAGTTCAGCCAGGAACTGTTCTTGCTGATGGTCCATCTACTTCTAACGGTGAACTTGCCC
>JAFXRA010000211.1 GCA_017526725.1 Candidatus Rifleibacteriota bacterium | reverse complement strand
TATACATGCTGTTATGCTGCACGATAGTTTTCGTAGGATCTTTCTGAAGATTCTTCTAAGTCTCTGCAATGATTAGATAAAGCTTCTATTGCTAATGGATCGCCTATTTTGGCTAAGGCTTCACCAGCGGCTAAGCTTACTTCTTCTTTGGGGTCATTTAATGCTTCTATTAAAGCTTCAACAACAGCAGTTCCTCTGCGGTCGCCAAGCTGAAGACATGCTATACGTCTAACTCTCCAGTCTGGACTCTTAAGACCTTTGATATAACGCCAGGTTTGGTCTACTGGTGTAACAGAAGCCAGAGGAACAATTTTTCTTCTCTTTAAGCTAGAGGTTTTGTTAGATGTTTTATCGAGTTTTAGTGCAATATAATTATATAATTTTTCAATAACAAACCAACCAACGAAATAAACAATGGTTAGCGCAACTATCTTTATCCCAATATTTAACATTTTAAAAAGCCTCCAAAAATCAATCTGTCTTGTTTATCGGCTTTTATTCATAAAATGTTTAGATTCGCTTATTTGCTATTTATCAAATGAATAAAATAATTTCGGATTTTACTTTGTTTATGACATAGGGTATAATATCTATGCATATTTGTAAGGAGACAATAATGTACTGTTTCAGATGCGGTAGAAAATTACCGGGAAGAGAAATTAACTGCCCGGATTGTGATACACCTAAAAAGAGAAGACAAAGACGCCACAAAAGAATGATATTAGGTCTTTTTATTTTCTTGGCAGGGGCTTTTGTAGGAAGTTTATTTGATACTTATATTTTTAAAGGCGAAATTTGGAAACACTCTTTATTTAATAAATGGATAAAAACAGAAGAAAATAATTCAGATACGACAAAAACTGTTGCCATTGCTTCTGAATCAAATAATATTAAAGTTGAAGTAAGATATGATGATAAATCAACAGTAACAACTTTATATTCTGAAAAAGAAGATGTTTCTGTTTCGCAGCCTATTAATGAAAGCCGGATTGCTACAGAAAATGAGCCTAAAGAAGATAAAGTTGTTAAAGAAAAAACAGAACCAGTTTTACAAAACATAGAACCTGTAAAAGATAATTCTGCTGTTGTTGAATCCTCTGTTTCTTCTTCTGAAATAAAGAAGGAAGAAAAGACGATTGTTTCAGATGAAACAACTGAGGTATCTTCTTCTTCAGACTTAGCCAGTGATTCCGCTTCTTCAGAAACTCCTGAACAGACTGAGCCTGTTAATAAGGCAAAGAACTCAGACGAAGTAATAATTGTAGAAGAATATGAAAATGGTTCTACCGACGTAGTTAGCTCGGGTTCTGAAACTACTTTGTTTACTGAAATAAGTAGCAATGATTCTAGCGAAGAGAAAAAAATTCCTGAAGGCAATTTGGTTTATAAAAGTGTTGCTTTGTTGGAGCAGTCTGATAGAGACAGTTATCACGGTTTCGTTAGCAGAAACGGAAAAGAATTGCTGTTTGCTTCTAACCGACAAGATTATAATGGAAAACCTACTTTTCAATGCTTTATTAAATCACCATCAGAAAAGTCTGTTCCTAAGAAAGTATTCGAGTGGAAGGGGAACGTTTGGACTCCTGAATTAACTCCTGATGGGAACATGATTGTTTTCTCCAGCGATAGTGAAAAACCTGAACATATTTTCCTATATGATAGAAAAAGCGGAAATAGTATGGCTCTTACCTCTGGAAGTTCAAAGAACATGATGCCCTGCATATCTCCAGATGGTAAGAAAATAGCTTTTGTTTCCAACAGAGGCGATGGAAAGAACCGCATATATGTGCTTGAGTTATTCAAAAAGGATAAAATAACTCAGGTGACCAAGGGTAATGTAAATGATAGAGAACCCCGTTGGACTCCTGATGGAAAGAGTATTATTTTCACAAGAATAATAGAAAATATGAAAATATCTCATATTATGAAAGTTAGTTTTGATCCATTAGGAGAACCAGAAGCCATAGTTAAAGCAAATTCAAGAAACTGGATGGCTGATATTTCTCCCGATAATAAACTTTTGGCATTTACCAGATCATTGAATGCCGGCGGAAGTAAAAATGTTATAGTGCTTCAAGACCTATCTTCCGGCAAAGAAGAAGTCTTATCGTTCCCAGGCATTTATGAAAGTTTTAGGCCAGTTTGGAATGCTGATTGTTCCGGTTTTGTTTTCCATGTAGCAAAAAAGAATGGAAAATGTATTTATCAGGCTAATTTTTCTAGGGAATAGTTACTTTGCAAACTAGTTTTGATGATATTGTTTTTTCTATTATTCTGGTCTTTCCCATTGTTATTTTCTATGCTATTGCAAGAAAACATTGGCTTGATAAAGACCTGAATAAAGCTTTTTGGAATGGAATAATTGGCGGCTGCTTTGCAATCTTTTTTGTAAGACTGTTATATGTTCCTATTGAACTCTATCTTGGTGGGGAAATAAGAACCTTTTTGGCTGCTCCTAGGGAATGGTACATAACTTTAATAGCTTGTATCGGCATAATAGGTTTTGTGGAAGAAGGTTTTAAAACTCTATCAGCTCATTTGGTCTGCTGTTTAAATAAAGATGGGGGATTCAGACCAACTTTTGTATTTATGAGTTTCGCAGGCAGTGCTTTGGCTTTTTCATTTCTTGAAAATATCCAATATTATATTGTTTATGGCTCCTCTGTAATTTTGCCGAGAGTTTTGGTTAGTTCAATAGCTCATTTAACCTTCGCGTGTATCTGCAGTTATTTTTCTGCTTCAGCTTTTTTATTTATAAAATCTCCTATTAAAACCGCTTTATTTCTGAATATTGGAATACTAATATCTTCGTCTCTTCACGGTTTCTTTGATTTTATACTCTTTCGTTTCTCTATTTCTGCTTTTAATGGACATATAATTGCATTGATAGCTTTCTTTTTGTATCTAAATTATGAAATATGGATACAAGCGCTAAAAAAAGATATACCACCAGTTGGTTTTCTGGCGGTATGTTCTAATTGCCGAGCTTTAACAGTAGATAGAATCAGGTTTTGTCCATTTTGCGGTAGAAGGGTAAAGAAAATAGAAACTTTACCTACTATTATTAAAAAACCTGAAACAGATTAGAATTTTAAATTATCTTCTCTTGTTT
>JAFXRA010000210.1 GCA_017526725.1 Candidatus Rifleibacteriota bacterium | reverse complement strand
CATATGATATTTCTCCCGTTCCTTAATTATATCACATATCGCCAAAAGTCGCCACAATTATTTTAAAAAATTTTAGTAAAAAAAATAGCCGCTAATGCGACTTAGAGGGTAAAAATTTAGATTCTAACTGTCAAACTTCCGAGACCGCGTAGGAGAATAAGGTCGAACAAGCGACTGTCCGCTGATCAATTTATGTTTATCTGTTATCTGATAATTTCCCCATTTGAAGCATGCTTTGATGTATTGCATAAATAATAAATAAAGTGTAAAATGTTTGCTGAATTATGTTTAAGCGAAAGAAAATAGGTCAACTTTTAATAGAAGCTGGGCACATCGGCGAAAAAGAATTAAACATCGCTTTAGCTGAACAAAAAAAGCGTGGAAAGCGTATTGGGCAAGTCTTAATCGAGCTTGGCTATCTTACTGACGAAAAGCTGCTTCCAACCTTAGGGAAACAGCTAAAGGTTCCTTACGTCGATTTAAGTAAAGTTGATATAAAACCAGATGTTTTAAAAATGGTTCCGGAAAAAATCTGCCGTAAGCATATTCTTGTTCCAATCAGTTTTGAAAATAATCAACTGATGATAGGAATGGCAGACCCGCTTGACGTTTTTATCGTAGACGAAATTCAGTTCCAAAACAACTGTGAAGTCATAAGAGCTATTTGTTCTGAAAACCAGATTGCTGAAACAACAGATAAACTTTATGTTGCCGGTGCTATGGCTGATGCGTTGAACGCATTATCCGTAGGTGATGAAAACAGCGGCGGTGGAAGCAACTCAGCGTTAGACGGTTTAAAGAAAGCATCTGAAGAAACACCTATTATCAAACTTGTTAATCTAGTCTTAACTTCTGCAGTTCAAAAAGGCGCTTCAGATATTCATATAGAACCTGATGAAGGCGAATTAAGAGTTAGACTTCGTATAGACGGAACTTTGCAGGTTTCAATGAACCTTCAGCCTGAAGCATTACCATCAGTTATGTCAAGAATTAAGATTTTGAGCGGTATGGATATCTCTGAACGCCGTATTCCACAAGACGGACGTATTCAGATGACCATCATGGACAAGCCGATAGACTTCCGTGTAAATACAATTCCGACTGCCTGGGGGGAAAAAGCCTGTCTCAGAATTCTTGATAAATCAAATGTTAATGTTCAGTTAGACCAAATGGGGTTTACTCCTTTTAATTTTGGCCTTGTAAAAAAAGCTATTAGCTCTCCAAACGGAATGTGTCTTGTTACAGGCCCTACAGGTTCAGGGAAAACAACTACTCTTTATTCTTGTCTTAATGCAATTAAAGGACCCGACATCAATATTTGTACAGTTGAAAATCCGGTTGAATACAAACTTAAGTTTATTAATCAGGTTCAAGTAAGACCAGAAATTGAACTAACATTCGCCTCAGTGCTTCGTGCCTTTTTGAGACAAGACCCGGACGTTATCATGTTAGGGGAAATTCGTGACGAAGAAACAGCTAGTATCGCGGTTGAAGCCGCGTTAACAGGCCACTTGGTTTTTGCAACTCTTCATACTAACGATGCTCCAAGTACTGCTATTCGTCTGGTTGATATGGGCGTTGAACCCTTCCTTGTTTCCTCTGCCCTACTCTGTATCGTTTCTCAGCGTCTTGCCAGAAGAGTGTGCAAATTCTGTAAAGATGTCGACACAACAATAACTCCCGAAACCATATCTGACTTAGGGCTTCCACCTGAAGCTATCAATCAGACTTATTACAGAGGTAAGGGCTGTGAAAAATGTGGGAAAACAGGATATAAAGGCCGTGTTGGGGTTCACGAAGTTATGTATACACACGAAAACCTCAGAAGAATGATTATACAAAAAGTTGGTCCTGATGATCTTAAAGCAGAAGCATTAAGACTCGGAATGAAGAGTCTTAAAGATGATATTGTTGTTAAATTCCAGCAAGGTCTCACTACACCAGAAGAGGTTTTTGCTCTTGCACGTTCAGATTAATCAAGGAAATAGAGGTCAATAATGGCAAAATATGATTGTGAAGTAAAGGATTCCAAGGGTGAGATTCTAAAAACCCAGCTCGAAGCTCCTAATATGCAGGAGTTAGCTGCTCGTCTTTCCGATAAAGGTTTTTATCTTGTAAAAGCAACTGAAGTAAAGAAAAGTTCTGGGAAAAGCCTTTTTGGTGGCGGTGTTAAAGCCAAAGAAATGATGGTTTTTACAACTCAGCTTTCTACCCTTGTTGGAGCAGCTATTCCATTAGTTGAAGCCGTTGGAATTATGGCCGACCAGACAACTAACCCCTATTTCAAAGGAGTGTTAGAAGCTGTTGGACGTGACTTGCAATCTGGGGTTTCTTTTTCTGTAGCCATACGTAAGCACCCTAAAGTCTTTGATAGAATCTATTGTAATATGTGTGAAGCCGGTGAAGCTGGTGGTATGCTGGATCAGGTTCTCCAAAGACTTGCTGCTTTCGCTGAATCTGACGCTGAAATCAGAGGGAAAATCAAAGGAGCTTTGATGATGCCTGTTATACAGCTTGTTTTAGCTGTATTAGGGGTTATTTTCCTTTTGGTTAAAATCTTCCCGAACTTCGCTGTCATGTTTAAGAAAATGAAAACAGACCTGCCTAAGATTACAGAAATGATGATGTTTGCATCAGACGCACTTATAGAACATTATATTCTTTGTGCCGCCGGCGCAGTCGGCATTGGAGTATTAGCATTTCTTGCTTTAAAAACTAAGCCAGGACAGCATATAGTTGCTTTATTCAGTTTAAAAGCTCCTATTGTCGGGGAACTAACGCAGAAAATTGCAGTCAGCCGTTTTGCAAGAACATTCTGTTCTCTTTTAGGCGCCGGTGTTCCTATTATGCAGGCTCTTCAAATTACTGCTTCTGTTATGGGCAACCCAATCATGGAAAAAATGATCGCAGATATGGCAATTGGCGTTCAACAGGGTAATACCTTGGCCAGCACTCTTGTTAAGGTTGACGTCTTTCCGCCAATGGTCAAAAAAATGATTGAAGTCGGTGAAAACTCTGGTAACCTAGACGTAATGCTTTCTAAAGCGGCAGACTTCTATGATCGCGACGTAAAAGAAGCACTAGATGGCCTAACAGCAGCAATTACACCAATTCTTACAGTTGTTATGGGTATTATTATTGGTACTATTGCTCTTTCAGTTTTCATGCCTCTGTTCCAAATGAGCGCCAGCATGAAGTAAGTCAGTGAAATGTCAAAGATTTCTGTAATCATCCCTGTCTATAACTCTGAAAAAACAATTCTACATACAATAGAAGCTGTAAAAAAACAAGAAGGTTTAACAGAAAAACCTGAAATAATTGTAGTAGATGACGGCAGTAAAGATAATACTTTTAATCTTTTAAAAGGAACTGACGGCATAATAGCCATAACCCAAAAGAATTCCGGGCCGGCAACAGCTCGCAATAATGGTGCTAAAAACGCTACAGGTAGCATTTTGGTTTTTACCGATTCCGACACAGTTCCTCATAAAGATTGGCTGCAAAAACTAACGGCACCATTTAACAACTCTGATTTAATGGCTTCCACCGGGACTTACTCTATAGAAAACAAAGGAAATAGACTGGCTCAGCTTATTCAAACAGAAATTGAATATAAGCATAGTAATTACAAAGATTTTGTAGCTTTTGGAGGAACTTATAATCTTGCAATAAGAAAAGAAATATTTGATAGAATTGGCGGATTCAATGAAGATTACAAAAATGCCAGCGGTGAAGATGTAGACATATGTTACAAAATATTGAAACAAGGCTACAAAATCAGATTTGTTAAAGATGCCATTGTTGGTCATTTTCACCCAGAAAACCTGTTTAAATACTTAAAAACTCAATTTAAACATGGTTTTTGGCGAGCAAAGCTCTATTATGAACACCCGAATAAAGCTACTGGTGACGATTATACTGGTTCAAAAGAAATAATAGAAACCTTATCTGCTGGTTTTACCATTTTTTCACCATTTGTATTTATATTTCAAAATACCCCCTTTTTTTCTACCGCCAGAGATGGCAGTGTTCAAGCGAGCGACAGGACATCTGTTATAAGCAACAGGATGTTGCTATACAAGCGAGCGCCTGGATGGCAAGCAAGTCGTAAAGGGGGAGGTCTGCCTAAGGCAGACAAGGGGATTTTTAAGTATTTATCATTTTTACCTTTTATAACCCTTTTATTTATTGAATATACTTTTGTTTCTAAAATCTTTTCAAACAGTAATAAAAACAAAAATCTGCCCTCTAAATTATACGCTGCTTTTGTATTCTCATTAAGAGCAATCTACAGAACTTTGGGGTTTATAAAAGGCTTGATCCATTTTATATAATAATCTTTATTACTATTTACTAAGAATACAGTTGTTTTGTATAATGAAGAAAATCAAAATAACTATCTGATTATCAGATTCAAATAAGGATAAAATGAAAATATTCATTCTAAACCCACCATACGTAAAAGATTTCTGCAGGTCTGCCAGATGGGCAGCAAAATCAAGAGGACGTGTTCAAAAACATCCTGATTACTTATTAACCTTAGCAGGATTGCTAATAAAAAAAGCACATGATGTCCGGTTTTCTGACGGCTCAGCCAAGAATTTAGATAGAAAAGAAGTAATAAAACAAATAAAAGATTTTATGCCGGAAATGGTTGTAATACATACAACCACCCCTTCGATATATAACGACTTAGAATATGCAAAAAATGTAAAAGACATTTCCGAAAATATTATCACTGTTGCTGTAGGTTTACATGCTTCTGCAGTGCCAGAAAATACTTTTGAGATATCAAAAACTAGATTCAACAATAGTTTAGATGCTATAGCTGTAGGAGAATATGATTTTTCTATCGCTGAAATAGCCGATAATCCATCCAATATTAATAATATTCCCGGCATTGCTACAATAGTAGACGGGAAACTAAAATATCAAAAAGCACCTCTTTGTGATATTAACCTTTTGCCTGAGCCAGCTTGGCAACTGATTAAACCTGAAGATTATCCTGACACTGGTAAACTTTTCCCTTCACTAACACTTTTAAATGCCAGAGGTTGCATAAGTAACTGCACCTTTTGTTGTTATAGACATATAATGAGCCCTGGTAAATTAAGGCAAAAAAATATTGATTTAGTAATTTCTGAAATGGAACATGATTTAGCGTTATATCCTCAGATTAAAGAAATTATGTTTGAATCAGATACCTTTGCAGCCAATCCTCTTTATACAGAAAGTCTATGTAAAGCAATTCTAAGCAGTGGAATAAATAAAAAAATAAAATGGTCTTGTAATCTTAGAGTAGATACAAAACTTGAATTACTTCCATTAATGAAAGAAGCTGGTTGCAGAATGGTTTTAACAGGATTTGAATTTGGAACCCAAGAAGCTTTAAATTCTGTTAAAAAAGGTACAACTCTAATTCAAGCGAAGAAATTTGCGGAAACAGCAGCAAAATTAGGTTTTATTATTCACGGGTGCTTTATGATAGGCGGACCTGGCGAAACCATAGAATCTGCCAAAGAAACCATTAGATTCGCCAAAAGTTTACCCTGTGATACAGTTCAATTCTCTGGTCTATGTCCTTATCCCGGCACCCCTCTTTATGACTGGGCAGTAAAAAATGATTACCTTATTGCTAAAGACTGGACAGAATGGTTAAATAAGGATTTTGAGCAATGCACTTTGTTGAATTACCCACAATTCTCTTCAAAAGCTATTGATTACTATATAGATAGAGGCTTGAAATCTTTTTATCTAAGACCGCAACAGATTTTAAGAATGATATTGAATATGAGAAGCTTCTCTGATATTCAAAGAAAACTCTTCGGCTTCAAAAATTTTCTAGACTATTTTTTAAAGGGAAACAATGTTTAACAAGGTTTATCTAAGTAAATTTATTTTTTACCTACTTTTGTTATTTACAATAATAAATTTATATTTAAAAATTTTAGATATTAAAAGCAGAATTCCATATTGGAATACCAAGGATATAGATTCTTCATTTATATCCTATTTTAAAAAAGAAAACAGCCGAATGGGCTGGTTAAATTTAATTAAACCGGATTATGATTATACTCATGATGTGTCTTTCTATTGGTTCAGATATCTATTAATGCCCACACAATTAGATAATAGAAAAATACAAGACAGAATGATTATTAAATTTTATAATTTTAATGACTT
>JAFXRA010000209.1 GCA_017526725.1 Candidatus Rifleibacteriota bacterium | reverse complement strand
CAACATTAGTCTATTCTTTCCAATAAAGCAAAATATGAAAATATATCTTTTTCTATAAGCTTATATTTTTTCTTTTTCTTTTCGCAGAAATCTTCTAATAACTTTGGAGATGTATAGTAGCATATTATTTTTTTATTATATCCATTATTTTCTAAAATAGTTGGAAGAACCATATATTGAAAACATACAAAAACAATATCTAAGCCCTTTTCGTAATCGCGTGACTTATATCTTAGATTAAACCAACCCATATCAGAACAATTTTTTAAATCATGAATAGACTTTTTATCACTATGTTCAATTAAATTAAAAGTTTCCAGCTTTTCTTTTTTTAATTCAACTTTTATTGTAGAAAATAAATCCTTAATAGTAATACAGATTAAAAGAATGATTAAGAAATCTGCTAATTTAGTTCTATCCACTGTGAATTTTCCCATAAATAAAGCTCACGTTTTGTTTTTTTGAAAGTATAATAATATCTTAACAAACAAAAAGCAATTTTTTCTCTATCCAGTATGATATTAATATCGTTTCCAAATAAAAGTATTCGTAATCTAAGTGCATATTAAATTTTCCAATAGAAACTTATTTGTTGTTTTAATAGTAATTTACAACAGTTGTTTTAAAGCAAACAAAAAAGGCTCACATAAAGTGAGCCTTTTTTGTTAGTTACTTAGCTTAGAAATTGAAAGCCTGATCTTTTACTGCCATGTAAAGGATAGCCATCTTTATAGCATTTTCGAAAGAATAGCTCTGTGCTCCACCATTCTTTGGCATAGCATCCATTACAGCGAAGGTTTCTTTGTTGATTCTAGCTTCCATATGGTTGCCGCTGAAGAACAAGCAGTCATCTCTTTCTTCGATGCTGTATTCTCTACCTTTAACTCTTTCGCGCAATACATTTCCAGAAATTCTATAGCCGTTTTCTTCAGCCTTGAAGCTTTCTTCAGTCAAATAGAATTTTGGTTTCTGCTTGTATGGGTCACCAGCAGATGGACAGAACATAGTGCAGTTAGCGCATTCGTTACAGAAATCGCCAATATTGAGAACCTGATTTGGTTGAGTAAGTCTTAAGATTCCTTCTTTTTCAAGAACCAGAGTACCCATCTTATTTTTGCTCTTGTAGATTGGGTAGTCACCAGTCTTAATAGTGTAAGAACGATTAGCTCTGTTTGGACATACGCTTACGCAGACGTTGCAGACATCGTTACAGAACAAGCAGCGGCCGGCTTCGGCTTTTGCTTCTTCATCTGTAAGTTCACGAATTACAACTTTATTCAAACCGCAGCGGTCTTTAACTGGAATTTCAGGTACTCTCAAGCCTTTAACCTTGGTTGCGCTTCTTCTCATGCGTTCAGCAGCAGACAAGCCTTTGTCAACCTTCATTGGCTTAATACCGAATTCCTGACCAGCCTTAGCAACTATATTCATAGCAGCAATGCGGCCGTCACCACAAGCCTTAACAACAGTAGCAGCACCTCTAGAAACGTCACCACCAGCGAATACGTTTTCTAATGAAGTTTCGCCAGTTACAGGATTAGCTCTAAGAATAGCAGAATCTACGAAATCAACTTTAACACCCTGACCAATAGCACTGATTATAGAAGTGCATGGAACATCAACTACAGCGCCTTCGATTGCAACTGGTTTGCGGCGGCCATCGGCACCCTTTTCACCAAGTTTCATCTTCTGAAGTCTCATAGCAGTGACTTTGCCATTATTTACTACAACTTCAACAGGAGCATGGAGTTCAAGAATTTCAACGCCTTCTTCGGCAAGAGCTATAACTTCGTCTGGGTCAGCAGGCATTTCAGCTTTGGTTCTTCTATAAGCAAGAGTTACCTTTGTGCCATTGCCAAGTCTAAGAGCAGTTCTAGCAGCGTCCATAGCAGAGTTACCACCACCGATAACAACTACTCTTTCGCCTAAGTTAACTTCTTTACCGCGTCTTACATCAGACAAGAAAGTGAGCTGGTCGAGAACGCCTTGTGCGTCTTCTCCGGGAACACCCATCTTCTTAGCTACCTGAGCACCAACAGCTACATAAACGTAGTTGTAAGCTTTTCTGATTTCTTCAAAGCGGTTAGCATCAATCTTTTCGTTGTAGTGAATATTAGCACCAAGACCAGCGATGAAATCAACATCTTTGCGAATTGCTTCATCAGTAAGTCTGAAAGCTGGAATAGCATCAGAAATCATACCACCAGCAAAAGCCTTAGTTTCAAATACATCTACTCCAAAGCCTTCAAGTCTCAAGAAGTAAGCTGCAGCAAGACCAGATGGACCAGCACCTATGATTGCAACTTTCTTGCCGTTATCCTTACCAGGCTGTAAAGCTGGGCGATTTTCATTCTTAGCAGCGATAAAGCGTTTGATTTCTCTGATGAGAACTGAACTGTCATAATTCATACGAGTGCACTTGTGCTGGCACTGATGATCGCAGATCATACCAAGAACATTTGGCATTGGGTTGTTCTTCATGATGACTTCGTAAGCTTTCTTGTAGTCACCCTTAGAAGTGTAATACATATAGTCTGGAATATCTTGTTCTACTGGACAAGTGGTAAGACATGGAGCCTTAACACAATCGAAAGTAGTGAGCTTGCGGCCAGTCTTTACAGAATCACCAGTCTTAGAATCTCTGTGGTAAGCGGGATTAGCGGGAGCAGCACCAGCATATCTGCGGAGGTTGATCAGAGCAGCTTCCTTAACATCATTAGTGCCTGCATCAGCATACTTAACAATGTATTCATCAATATTAGAAGCACCAGCAGCACGCATAGCCTTAGCTACGTTTTCAAGAGTCTGAATCTGGCGAGCATATCCGCCCGGTTTCAAAATGTCTGAAGAAGCAGTTACCGGCTTAATACCACAGGCAAGAATCTGATGCATATTATCGCAGTTAGCACCAGCACTGAATGTAATATCAAGCTGACCATTAAATTCGTTCTGCAACTTAGCAGCAAGGTTAATGCTGATTGGGTGCAAAGCACGGCCACTCATATACATGAATTTTTCTTTTTCTGGGAAAATTGTCTTGTGGTTGCAGCTTTCAAGAGTGTTGGTAAGCTTAATACCAAAAGCAACGCCCTTTTCAGCAGCAGCTTTAGTCATATTCTTCAAAATTTCTACGCCATCAGGATATTTGAGGTCATGACCGAAAGCTTCATCTGGAACATTAGTTACGAAACCGCATACATCATTAAGAATGTGGCGAAGCTGATCTGGTCCGAGAAGAGTTGGATTCAACTTAATTGTTGTGTTGTATCCGCGTTCTTTTACAAGATACATAGCTATCTTTTCGATTTCATCTGGTGGGCAGCCATGCATTGTAGAAAGAGTGATATTATCAGAAAGCTTAGCTGGAATATCGATTTCATCAACTTGTGGATAATATTTCTTAACAGCCATGAGCTTTTCTTTGAGGTATTGTTCTGAATTAGCCATTTTATCAAGGAATTCTTGAACATTTGGTTTCAAAACGCCTTCAAGATTGTAGCCAACGCTCATATTGAAAATGAAGCCTCTACCCTTTTCGTTTGTCCAACCGAATTTGTGGCGAAGAATATGAAGCATTATCCAGGCATTCAGATATTCATCAAAACTGTCTTCTAGTTTAAGTTCCTGTGACCATTCACAGTTGTAACCTTCGTCCTGCATATCAATACAGGGTTTGCTGATTATCTTGCCGAGATCATCCATAGTCTGAACGGTCTTGAGTTCAAGATATCTTGAACCACAAAGCCAAGCAGCAATTAAATTCTGAGCCATCTGAGTATGAGGACCAGCAGCAACACCGATTGGACTTTCCATAAACTGACCATATCTAGTCATTGTAAATGGGTCATCAGCTTTCGGAGTAAAGAATAAATCTTTATGAATACCGAAAATCTGCTGTGTTTCATCATATTCTCGGAGAATCCAAGAAGCGAGTTGTTCAATACCTATTCTGGTAAATTCTTTTGACATATTATTCCTTCCTTTATTTAAAGGTTAGTTTTTCTCATCTCTTTGAAATTGTAGCATAAACTTTTTATATATCAATAACCTTTTTCAAGTTAGATAAGGCTAATTTTAAAAATAGTAGGTAGCATTTATTTTAGGTAAATGTTATTATATTGTTCATGCAATCACAAACTTCTGACAACTCGGGTTTTAATAAACTCAAAAGTATTGTTTTTCTAGGGCTCTCCTGCAATCAGACGACTATTTTTGGCTGTATTCTGATTTGGATTTTTTTAAGCAGGATTGAGCTTAGTTCTTTTTGGAATAATATACAGATGGTATTATGTGTATTGCCATTTTTTATGGGCGATGCGGTTAATAACTATGTCTTAGGAAGAATTAAGCTAGAACAGAATAACGGCTGGGACGACATTAAAATAACAGATAGCATCAAAGCTTTTATTGCGAAGTTTTACAATTTTTATAGAGCAGTTTCAATTGTTACTTCTTATGGATTAGCTGTGATTATGGCTTTAAATATGACTGCACAAAAGATACCCGATTGGCTTCTTTATGTAACAGCATCTGCAGCATTTATTCACATTATTCTAGCTTTATCTACTATTATAAAGGGAATCGCTCCTGTAATACCTAGCTATAAAAAACAAGGCCTGATTTACAGGGGAATCATTATTATAGCTGCTGTAGCAATCTGGTTCTCTATATTTAAGAATACTCAAACAGAAAAACTTAGCCACATATTCATCTTTACAAGCGGTATGCTTTATTTTGTTATTTGTGGAATGATGCACCCGCTGCCTGCCAAAGGTTCTCTATTCCAATCTATTATAAAAGAAAGCATTATTTCTCAGGCTAGAGCCGACGCAAGAGAAAGAACCAATGCAAAAGAACAGATTTTGTATAATATTAATTCACAGAATGTTGAAGACGCTTCGATAATAGAAACTAAGTGTGATACAAACGAAACACTAAAGAATTCTGAAACACCTCAGTTTATTAAAACGGTAGAAACCACGTCCTCACCTGAAGATAAAAACGAGATTTCTGATGCAGTCGTAATTACAACTGCAAGCACTGGAGAAACAACTGATGAACAGCAGTAATAACAGCTTATATAATGCGAACACATTACATACAATGTCGTTAAAAAATAAAATATTCCTTCTATCGTCTATATTAACATTTCTTATAATTGCTGTACTTACATGGTCTGAACTTTCGCGCTGGAAAACCCTAAGCCGAAACTACACTAACGGCAAAGGCATTACAATCGTAAGAACAATCAGTCCATTAATAGTAGATTATCTAAATTCAAATGATATTAATAAAATAACAAAGCTTGCAAAATCTCTAACTTCTCAGGAAGTAATCAACAACGATATTATTTCTGTTCAAATATCTGATTCCAGCAAAAGAAAGCTTGCAGAATCAGCTCCAAATACTCAATACCGACACAGCTACTATTTATATATTCCTCCTACAGTTGTAATAGAAAACCCATTAGTTGACAGCGAAAATGATAAAGAAATCGGCTTTATTCAAATAGTATTCTCAAATGATTACTTTGTTAACAAAAGTTCTGAAGTCCTTAACTTCAGCCTGATGTGCATGGTAGCCGGTTTCTTTTTTTCATTTTATATTTCAAGAGTAGTTGCAAAACACATTGATAGACCGCTGTTGCAATTAACTTCAGTCGCAAATAAAGTATCAGAAGGCAATTCTAACATTGATATTGAAATAGATAACTCCATTGAAAGTCTTCCTTTAAGTATTGCATTTAATAATATGCTGTCAAAGGTTGATGAAAAGCAAATTGAACTTACCAACAAAACCCAGACCCAAGAACGTAAAATATTTGAAATGGCTGCATTAAATCAAATCAACCATTCTCTCAGTTTTGTACACGATTTAGATGAAATTTATACAAAGCTGGTCGAAAACGTTCTGAATGTTCTCAACGGAATACAGACATGTATGGTTCTTGTCGTTGACGAAATGCACAACGAATTTGAATATAAAGTAATAAAAGGTCTGAATCCTGATTCTATCCCCCAGAACAAACGCGTTCCCCTCGATTCAATATTAGCTTCTAAGGTTTATCAAACCGGTGAAAGTATTATAATAAACGAAACATCAAGTAAACCAGAAGAGTTAGTTTCCACAAACAAAGAATCTTCAAATAATTCCTCCGATAAATCTTTTTACATTCCTATTATTGTAAAAGGGAAAGTAATAGCAGTGCTTTTCGGAAAGAACAAAATTTCAGGTGAAGATTTTTGCGAAACCGACCTTAGTCTTGTAGAAGGCATAATTAAAGAAACCTCTATTGCCATACGCAACGCCTTAATGTGGCAAGATTTGCATAGAAAAATTCTTGAACTGAACACTCTTCATGAAATAGCTAAGAATATTGGCACTGTTTTAGACATCAACAAACTATTAGAACTCATTCTGGATTTGACTGCAAAAGTTTTTGGCGGTGTGAAAACAAGTTCTATTATATTGTATGATGAAGAAACTAAACTTCTGAATCTGAAGCTATACAAAGGTGAAAAATCCAGCAAAAATATGAAACCGATAAGAAGCGGTGAAGGTATTGCAGGCAAAGTATTTCAACGCGGCGAACCCATAATGATCAATGATATGCACACCAATGACAATGACTCTATTGATGCTGGTTCTAGCTCTATATGTGTTCCGCTTAAAGTTAAAGAAAAATGTCTTGGAGTTCTTTCTATTACAGATAAGATTTCAGGCGAACTCTTTGACAAAAGCGACCTTGACATGATGGTTACATTGGCTTCTCAGATTGCTGTTTCTCTTAACAATGCAAAACTATATGAAGATTTAGAAGCCAGCTATCTATCTGCTGTCAGAGCTTTGGCAAATTCAATAGACGCAAAAGACACATACACAATGGGTCACAGCGAACGTGTTGCAAAATACTCTATTGAAATCGGAAAGATTATGAATCTTTCAGACGAAGACCTCAAGAATCTTTATATAGGTGCTCTTCTTCACGATATAGGCAAAATTGGCATTTCTGAAGCTATAATTAATAAGCCGGACAAACTAACCAATGAAGAGTTCCAGCAGATAAAAACACATCCTTCTCGCGGTGCGATGATTATTGAACCAGCAAAATTCCTAAAAGAAAAAGTTCCTTTAATCAAATATCATCACGAACGCTTTGATGGTAAAGGCTATCCTGAAGGTTTGAAGGGTGAAGAAATACCATTATTGGCAAGAATTATCTGCGTAGCCGACTCTTTCGATGCAATGACAAGTAAACGTGCCTACAGAGACACTATGCCCCTTGAATTTGCTAGAAAAGAGATGATACGCTGTTCCGAAACCCAGTTTGATCCTCGCATTGTCAGTGCTTTCTTAGAAGTCATTGCTGACGAAGACAAAATTAAAGAAATCAGAAATATGTAAATGGCTGATAAAATTTGGAAAATTAAGGAAGTATCTCAGCAGAATATCGATAGATTAAAATCTACCGGTTTTTCTGATACCCTGCTTAAGATTCTTATAAACAGGGGTATAACTGATATTCCCGCAATAGACCGATATTTTAATCCCAAAAGCCGATATCTTTTCTCTCCATTTATTATGGATGGGATGTGTACAGCCATAGATAGAATTCTTAAAGCAACTGAAAACAACGAAAGCATAAGAGTCTACGGAGACAGAGACGTCGACGGGATTACTTCTACTGTAGTTCTAACAGAAACATTAAAATCATTTTATGATTTCGTTGATTATACGGTACCGGTAATAGAAGATGGATACGGTCTGAATCCTGGATACATCGATGTTGCCGCGAAAGACGGCATAAGTCTGATCATTACAGTAGACTGCGGAATAAGCAATCATGACGAAGTAGACTATGCCAAAAGCAAAGGTATTGATGTAATTGTTACAGACCATCATGAACCGCCTTCTCAGGTTCCCAATGCAATAGCTTTAGTTGATCCGAAACTTCATGAATCTCTTTGCCCACAGAAAAACATTGCCGGTGTTGCTGTTGCATTCAAACTTTCTATGGCATTGGAAATGGCGCGTTGTAAAAAGCTTTCTAAACCTTTGATAGCCTTTGATTTCAGCGGAGACGATATAACTGTTGTCAAGTTTTCTCCTCGTGAAGGTTTTTCGAACATTAACAATTTCAATGCTTCAATGCTTAATTCTTCTATTCCTGTTTTCTTCAACAAAGAAGAAAAAAGCATTATTGACAATCTCGTTCCTTCTATTGCATCAGCCACAAACAATCCAAATGTTAAACCAATATTCATTGATTCTTTCATTAAAGAATATTTGCCGGACGCAGTTAAGCTCAGCAAAGACGAATTAAAAAAAACAATTAACCTAGACCATATCACCGGAGCAAAATCTCTTTTATTGCTGTTTTTGAAGTGTATTGAAGCTGGTTTACCTGATATAAAGCAACTTTGGGTAAGATGTCTTGATATACTTACAATCGGAACTATCGCGGATATGGTTCCCCTACAAGGCGAAAATAGAATGTTTACCCAAATGGGATTAAAATTTGTTTCCAAGAGCAAACGCCTAGGATTATCTAGTCTATTTACTGCTTTGGGTTGGAAAAGTAAGCAGATTAGTGAAAAAGACATCAGTTTTAATATTGCACCAGTTTTGAATTCTTCTGGGCGTCTAAAAACAGCTGAACTAGCAATTGATTTGTTAAGCACAAGCAAGAGCAGCAAAGCTGATAATCTGGCGAAACAGTTATACGAACTGAATACCGAAAGAAAAAGACTTGGTGAAGAATGCTATAACGGCGTAAAAGAATACCTAAGTCAGCAAAACGATATTGAAAATGACCGCATCTTAATGGTTGCGGCTCCCATGAAAAATCTAGGGGTTACTGGAATAGTAGCCACAAGACTGATGCTTGATTACAGCAGACCGGTAATCGTTTTGCTGGAAGATCAG
Organism: Candidatus Rifleibacteriota bacterium; assembly: GCA_017526725.1. The sequence continues at coordinate 6,571 of JAFXRA010000209.1, read as the reverse complement.
GGTAAATTCCTTGGTTCTGCTCGAAGTTTCAAAAACATTAATATAATAGAAGCATTGAATTATTGTTCCGAAAGTCTTGAAAAATATGGAGGCCACGTCGGGGCAGCAGGTCTGACAATGCTTCCCGAAAATGTAGATAAATTCAGAGAAAAACTTAGAGAGTTTTCTGCAAAACACATCTCTCCAGATGATTTAAAACCGGAATGGGAAATAGATGCAGAAATTACAACTGACGACATAGACGAAAAATTCCTCGCAGATATTCTTAAATTTGCTCCATTTGGAATAGATAACCCTGCGCCGATTTTTATAATAAAAAATGCTCAATTCCACGAAATAAAAAAAGTCGGTGAAAACAAAAATCACTTGCGGTTTAAACTGAAACGATCTAATGGTCGAAGTCTATTTGGTATTGGTTTCAGCTTAGGAAATATTATGGTTCCTGATTTCATTAGAGATGGAACTTGTGATATAGTATTTCATGTTGAACCAAATGATTATAATGGAATCAGAACGGCACAGCTTATGGTGCTTGACTGTAGGCTTATAGGTTTTAAATAAAGTTGGAGATTACAATGGAAAATATTCTCGATAGGGAACCATTAAATAAATATGATTTCAGCAGAATGGTAAACATGTGGGAAAACCTTGTTTTTACTGCTGTATCAGAAATGATAGAAAGAAACGAAATGTGCCCATGCCACGATTGTGTGCTCGACACATGTGCTTTGGCATTAAACAGTCTGCCTACACGTTATTGGATTCTGGGAAGTTATGATGCATTCTGTCCTCCAGAAAAATTTACGGAGGATGTTATGAACATCAGACTAGCTGAAGAAGCAGTATTAAAGGCATATCGCTTAGTTCAACAAAATCCTCATCATTGAAATGGTGAAATTATTCATTGAAATTAAGAAAAAATATTTTATATTTAGAAAAATTACAAGACAAATAATCAACGTTTTGGTAAGCTTATCTACTGAATTCTAATTAGAAGACGGTATTTCATCGGAGGTCATTATGCTCTGTCCTGGTTGCGGTTTTGAAAATGAAAATGATAACAAGTTCTGCAATATGTGTGGAATGGCTTTGCCAGAAGCGGGGAATCAAGATATCCCGCCTGCAGAACGAGAACAAGTAAGTATAGATAATTTATCTTTTGATGACTTCAATCTGGATACATCCTCCAGTTCAAACGGTCTTGACTTGGATCTTTCAAGCAGCGACACCGCTCAGAACGACAATTCCGCTGACTTTAACTTTGATTTAAGCGCTAATTCTGAAGCAGATGGTGGCCTTAACCTGGATTTAAATACTGAAAGCGCTGACTTTAACTTTGATTCCAGCGACTCTCAGTCCGGAGGATTAGATTTAAATCTTGATACAGCCAGTTCAGACAATCTTGAATTAGATCTTGACCTGAATGCTGATACAGAAAATAGCAATACAATAAGTATCGAAACTCCTGAAGATTCTTCTGATGACCCATTTGCTGCACCAGCAGAATTTGACATGACAATGCCAGAACAACAGCCTGCAGAAGAACCTGCAACCAATGTTGCCTATGCACCTCAGACAGAAACAGTAGAAACTAGTCAGCCAAAACCCGAAGAAGATACCCTGTCTTTTGATATTACTCCACAGGAAGAAACAAGCGAACAACCGGTAGAATTTGATCTCTCTGCCTCTTCTGATGATCAAACAACTAATTTCGACACCCAGGATTTCAATGCCAGCACAGAAAGCTTTGATTTTGGTGATTTAGATTCAGGAACCACAGAAACAGTTGAAAGCACCCCAACTATAGATGATTCTGACGATGATTTAAGTGGTTTAATAGTAAGCAGTAATGATGATTTTTCTACTCCGTCCCCTGCTCCAGCTTCAGAAACAACAGAAGATTTTTCTATTACAGAAGACACAACTTCGTTCGACACAACCAGTTTTGATGTGGCTTCAGAAACACCTGCCGTTGAAATCCAGTTGAAGAAAGTGACGATGATTTCCTTAGTTCACTAATTGTTGAACCAGTTGAAACTCCAGAACCAGAAGTTACTCCAATTGAGGAAACTCCAAAGCCGGCTCAGGCAGTTGCTCCAAAGCCAGCACAGGCAGTTGCTCCAAAGCCAGCACAGGCAGTTGCCCCTAAACCAGCAACAGCGGTTGCTCCAAAACCAGTTCAAGCAGTTGCTACTAAACCTGCTAAGCCTCAACCAGAAACTTCTAATTCCGAAGATGAAGATTTGAATAATCTTCTTATGGAATTGGGCGGCGATGATTTTTCTAATATCGACAGCCCAATCACTGCTGAAGAAACCCCAGAAGAAAAACCCGCTGAAGAAGAAGATTTAAGCTACCTTAATGATGTAACTGCAACAGATAATACCGCTTCTGAAGAAATGACAACTGTTGAAACTGTTGAAGAAGAACCTCATCAGGAACCTGCAATCGACTTCGATAACCTTGCTAATGATGTTGAAGCCGCTAATGAAGCCAGCGGTTTGAATGAAGCTATTGCTTTCACTCAGCCTCAGGCAATACTTGAAGAAATCGCTCCACAGACTCCGGAAGAACAGCTTGAAGAATTGCGCCAGCTTCTTGCAGACACAGCTGACCCAGATAAGCGTTATTCTCTTGTTCTTCAGATGCAGGAACTCAATCTCAAAGAATCTATTCCTGACTTCATCAATCTATTAAATGATGATCTGAAAGATATCAGAGAAATAGCAGCTGACCATCTCGGCGAAATAGGTGCTGAAGAAGCAGTTAATCCGCTTATTCAATGTCTTAGCTCAGATCAGCCTCAGCTTAAGTTTATTGCAGCCCGTTCTCTCGGTAAAATAGGTTCTAAAGATGCCGTTCTTCCATTAATCAGACTTTTAGAAGAAGATAACGAAGACCTTCGCTATGTTACTCTTGAAGCTCTTGGTAAGATTGGTTCTTCTACAGCCGCTCTTAAAGCAGTTAGTGCCTTCTTAAAGAGCCGCAACAACGACTTGCGTTATATTGCCTGTGAAGCAATCGGTAATATAGCTGAACCTAAATCTGTTGTTATCGTGCTTCCAATGCTTAAAGACCCGGAATTCGAAGTCAGACTTAAAGCTATCGAAGCACTTGGAAAAATTGGTTCTACAGCCGCTTGCGATCAGTTACTTGTAGTATTGAGCGAAGATAACGAAAGAATCAGAGCCGCTACAATCCAAGCTCTTGGTCAAATCAAGAATGCTAACGCAGTTGAACCACTCATAGAAATTTATCAAGTAAGCACTCCGCAGCTCAAAGAAAAGATTATTTGGGCATTAGGTGAAATCGGTAATCAAAAAGCCGTTGACCCAATGCTTAAACTTTCCAATGCATTTAATCCTAGATTGACTACTCTTGCAATCGAAGCTTTTGCCAAGATTAAGTCTCCAAAAGCAAGCAGATATGTGCTTGCCGTTCTTGATAAAGACGACAAAGCTCTTAGCCTGAAAGCCATCGAAGCTCTTGGCGAAATCGGTGAAAAATCTTCTGCCGGCAATTTAATCAAGTATCTTGATTCTCCAGAAGCCGAATTTAAGATTACTGCCGCTAAGGCTATAGGCAAGATTGGTAATCCAATAGCCATCGACCCATTAATTCAGAAACTTACTGACTCTGAAAGAGATGTAAGATTGGCTGCCATTGAAGCTCTTGGCAATATTAAAGGCGTTAAAGCCATTGATCCTCTTATTAAATCTCTTGCCGAACAAGACCAGCAGATTGTTGAAAAGGCTGAATGGGCCATCTGTGAAATGGGTGAAAATGCAGTCGAATACATTACAAAAGCCATCGAATCAGAAGAAAATCATTCAATACTTCCTTCACTCGTCAGAATATTGGGCAGCATAGGCAGCATAAAAGCTATATTCCCATTGCTCAAAGTATTGGATTCTACTGATGATACAAAGATTTCTACATGCATAGCAGACAGCCTTGTTTCAATAGACAACTACATCACATCTGCACAGATGAATGTTACTCTTAAAGAAGGTTACGCATGGGCTCAGTTCTCAATTGCCCAGTCTCTTGCTAACCTGCAGGATGAACGTTCATTCGGTCTACTGGTTAAGATTGCTAGAGAAACTCTTACCGAAAAAGATATCAAACAGCTTTCAGGTATACCAAACAAGAGTTTCTTGGAATACAACAACGAAATCCTTCACCTCATCAAACTCAATGTTGCTCATCTCTTTGCCAAAGTCGGCAATGACAAGGCAATTCCTGTTTTGATGGATTACTTCATAGCTGGTGACCAGTTCCAGCGCCAATGGTGTGTTGAAGCTCTCGGCGGAATAAAAACCGAAGGTGCCTTAGATGCTCTTATCGATATCCTTAAGAAACCGGAATTCAATATCCCGTTAGATTTGCTTTCTCGTACTCTTACAGCTAACAGAAGCAAGAAGCTTGTAGAAAAACTTATCCGCAGCGCTTCTCATCCTGCTGAACCTGTTAAGATTGCAATAGCAACAGTCTTAGGCGACACTAGAGACCCGCGTGCAATCAGAACTTTGGCTAACTTAGTTAAAGACCCGGCTGAAAAAGTCAGAACATCTGCAATTGAAGCTATTGGCAAGATAGGTACAACTGCTGCAGTTCAGCCTGCTATTGAAGCTCTTAAAGACTCTATTGAAGTTGTTAGAGCAAAAGCTGCTGAAGTTCTCGGAGACCTTAAAGACACTGCTGCAGTTGAATTCCTGCAGAAAGCCTGCAAAGATCCTTCTGAACTTGTCAGAAAACTTTCTATCAAGTCTCTGTCTATGATGGCAGACGCAAGAGTTCCAGAAATTATTATTTCTGCTCTTGCTGATAAATCTGAATCTGTTCGCGCTACAGCAGTCGAAGCTCTTGGCGAAAGACGCGACAAAGTTGCATTGCCGCATTTGGTCAAAACATTGGAAGACCCAGCAGAAAAAGTTCGCAGCACTACCGCAGAAGCAATTGCCAAACTTGGCGAACCTTCTGCAATTCTGCCGATGCTTGCCCGTCTCGACGATCCTTCTCCACTTGTTCCATTGGCCTGCAGCGAAGCTATTGTCAGCTTTGGTGAAAATTCTTACGAAGTGCTTATCGAAGCTCTTAAGAATCCTGAAGAACGCATCAGACGTCACGCCTGCGACCTTCTTATCCGCATCGGTGAAAGAAATCTCATCGACAAACTGCTCCATATCTCCCAAGACAGAAACAACTTCTTACGCGAAAATATCGCTCGTATACTGGGTAGAATTGGCGGTAGCGAAGTTGTTGAAACTCTTATGGTTATGCTTTCTGACCGTAGCAGTGTTGTTAGAAAGACCGCTGCTGAAGCCCTTGGCAACCTGCGCGATATAAGATGTCTTGTAGCTTTGAAGAACACTACAAGAGACCAAAGCAAGGAAGTCAGACTTGCAGCCAATGCAGCTTTGCAGGAAATATTCAAGGCTCACAAGCTGAACTGATAATTATTAGCTTATTCTATGCCTACTCATTTGTCATAAAAAGTATAGCGTCTGGGCTTTAGCCCTGAAAGCTATACGTTTATGACAAGGGTAGGTTAACAAACAAATAAATACTGATTTTTCATCAAATTTCGAGCTATAGTCCTATAAAGGGCGAGCCTCTGAAAGAGGCTTGGCAATCCATAAATTTTCATTTATAAACGAAAACAATGGTTAGTATAAGCCCATCTAATGGTACACCCTACCTCAGATGGGCTTTTTTATTATCATAATTTATATTCATCTAGAATTTATAATTATTATGTAAACTTGCATGTTTTTTGAATAAGTTTACATAAAAAAGTACAATTTCCAGTTTTTTATATTTCACGTGAAACATTTTGTTAGCGTACAAATATTATGTAAATCTCTTTACCTTATTATTACACAAAAATCACAAATATTATGTAAACTCTATCGGTTTTAGTTTCTAACAATCCAGATTTAAGACCAAGAGTTGAGATATAAGATAAGTCTACACATTTGTCATAAAAAGTATAGCGTATGGGCTTTAGCCCTGAAAGCTATACGATTATGACAATGGGTAGACTACAAATTTTAAGAGATGAGAAATGAGAGATGTGAAAATAGAAAACTGAGAGTTGAAAATAGTTCTAGTTGGTTCTAGTTGTTCTAATTGTTCGAGTCGTTCAAATTGTTAAAACGAAAGTTATTTTGTAGAATAGAGCTAAACAATTAGAACTCTTTGAACTTAGAACTATTTTAAACAATTACCACAGTGAAACGTCACACAAGAAAGTCTTCTACCGCGAAGCGTAACACAATATTTTCAACATGACAATTTTCTGACCATTGGAAAACGAACGCCAAGCGAAGCTTAGCTAAGAGATTAGAGATTAGAGAAAAAAAGAGATAAGGGGATTGTTTTTATTCACAGTAGTCTTCGGACTTAACTTTCAACTGCTTATTCAACTTCTCAAAAATCCCCTAGCCTGCTATCGCAGGCTTTCCCCTTTGAGAAAGGGGATATATTAATCCCCCTCAGTCACTGTTCTCGAGGGGAGCAGGAACAACTAACACAGGCCGACATCAGTCGCCGTATCACAACGAAGTGT
>JAFXRA010000208.1 GCA_017526725.1 Candidatus Rifleibacteriota bacterium | reverse complement strand
ATAATGGTTTTGAAAAATATTTTTCTCATTATAAAGGAAAACTTGTAGAAAACACTTATACAAAAGATAAATTTATTGAGCTTTTTCATGATGGAGCTTTATTTTTTTCTAACGGCAAAATATATGAAAAAAACTTTAATGATACTATTCGAATGAAAAGTTTATTGGTTAATAGAAAATATGAAGCTATTGTTAATGGCGTAAAAAAAGATTTTTCTATGGAATTGACAACGACTGGGGCAGGAACTTATTTAAAATCTCTTTTTTCTTTAAATGATGTTCCTTTTACAGCTCCTAAAAATATTGGTTTTTTGAAGATGCTTTTAACTTTATTTGAAGACACTTCTTTTTATATTCTAGACTTTTTTTCTGGGTCTGCTTCATTAGCTGATGCTGTAATGCAATTAAACGCTGAAGATGGCGGACATCGTAAGTTTATAATGGTTCAGCTTCCTGAGCCCTGTGATGAAAAGAGTGAAGTTTATAAAGCTGGTTATAAAAATATCTGTGAAATAGGCAAAGAACGTATACGCAGGGCAGGTAAGAAGATTTTGGAGGAATATTCTAACGCCTCCACGAGAGAAGATGCTCTAAAGCCCCTCCTTGAGGAGGGGAATAAAAGGGGTGGTGACCGAATTCGTAGTTTATTTTCTTCTGTGGAACAAACTTCATCACAAGAAAAAAATGAGCTAGATAATACGCTATCGCTAAACAAAGTTTCCTCTGGTTCGGTCACCCTTTCGGCTTGCAAGCAAGCCACTTCCCCTCAAGGGGAAGCTTTAGGAGAGTCAACCCTCGACGTAGGATTTAGGGTATTAAGGCTTGATTCCAGCAACATGAAAGATGTTTTCTACCGCCCAAGAGACTTGAAAAAGGATGATTTACTTTCTTACACAAGCAATATCAAAGAAGACAGAACAGATTTAGATTTGCTGTTCCAAGCTATGCCAGAAATAGCAGGAGCAGATTATGACGCAAAAATTGACGAAATCACTATTTCAAATAAAAAGGTATTCAAAGTAAATAATAATTATATTGTAGCTTGTTTTGAAGAAAGCATAAATGAAGAAGTAATAAGAGAAATAGCAAAAATGAAGCCTTATCATGCAATTTTCAGAGATAGCGGTTTCCCAAATGATTCTTTATTTGCTAACTTAGAACAGATTTTCAGAATCGAAAGTCCTGATACAGAAATAACAGTTCTTTGAGGTTTATTATGAAGTTCAGATTTAAAATTCAACCCTATCAAACTCGTGCTGTTGAAGCTGTTATAGATGTTTTTAAAGGTCAGCCAAAAATAGAAGGTGAATCAACTTTCTATACTATGGATAAAGGTTTGATAAAGCCTGAAGCCAAGGGCTTATTCGATGATGTTGAAGACTATCTTGGCGTTTCTAATGCCGAAGTCAGGCTAATAGCCAGTAATTTAAAAGAAAATATCAATAACATACAATATTTGAATAGTATTAACCCTTCAAAAGAAATTGAAGGCAGAGAAACTATAGAAAATCAGTTTACCTGCAACTGTTCCCTTGATATTGAAATGGAAACAGGAACAGGGAAGACCTATGTTTACACTAAAACCATTTTTGAACTAAACAGAGTATATGGTTGGACAAAGTTTATTATAGTTGTTCCTTCAATTGCAATTAGAGAAGGTGTTAAAAAGTCTCTTGAACAGACAGAAGACCATTTCTTTGATTATTACAAGAAAAAAGCAAAAGTCTTTGTTTATAACAGCAAGAATCTCAATGATATCGAACGTTTCAGCACTGATAATGGCATTAACATAATGATTATCAATATTCAGGCGTTCAATACAAGCATTAAAGAAGACAGTTCAGGAAAAGGTGGTAAAAATAAGGCTAACAGAATTATTTATGGAGAACAGGATTCTTTCAACTCACGCAGACCTATAGATGTTATTCGAGCTAACAGACCTATTCTTATAATGGACGAACCTCAAAAAATGGGGGGAAAGTCTACGCAAGAAGCTTTGAAGAATTTCCGACCGCTGTTTATTCTGAATTATTCAGCAACTCACAAAGAAGTGCATAATCCGATTTACGTGTTAGATGCTTTGGAAGCCTATAATCAAAAACTGGTCAAGAAAATTAAGGTTAAGGGGTTTGAAGTTAAGAATCTTCCTGGAACAGGTGCTTATATGTTCTTAGAAGAAATTAAGGTAAGCAAGAATAAACCGCCTATAGCTAGATTAAATTTAGAAGTTAAGCATACAAGCGGAATTAAACGTGAAACTAGAAGTATCAATGTAAACGACAGTCTCTTTGCTACATCAGGGTTAGAGCAGTATAAAGGTCTTGTCGTAAGCGAGATTGATGCTATTAGAAATGCTTTAATTTTTACAAACGGTGAAGAAATAAAACTTGGTGAAGCTGTTTGTGATGCTACAGAAGCTAATATGCGAAGAATACAAATTAGAGAGACCATTCGTTCCCATTTTGAAATGGAAAAGAAACTGTTCAAAAAGGGTATAAAAGTGCTTTCTCTCTTTTTCATTGATGAAGTCGCCAAATATAGAAAATATGATGAGAATGACAATGAGATTAACGGTGTATATGGTGAGATATTTGAGGAAGAATATAGAAACATTTTGAACGAGAATAAAGACCTTTTCGACCCAGATTATATGGAATATTTGAATGGAATAGAAGCTTCCAAGACTCATAAAGGCTATTTTAGCATAGACAAGAAAGGACATAAAATTGATTCGGTTGTAAGTCGTGGGGCAGAGTCTAGTGATGATATTTCTGCTTATGACCTTATTTTAAAAAATAAGGAAAGATTATTGAGTTTTGAAGAGCCTGTAAGGTTTATCTTTTCCCATTCTGCTTTGAGCGAAGGTTGGGATAACCCTAATGTGTTTCAGATTTGCACTTTGAAACATAGCAGCAGCACTATTAGAAAACGTCAGGAAGTGGGCAGAGGTATGAGAATATGCTTAGACAAAGATGGTAACCGAATGGATTACATAACTTGCGATAGGGATTTCCATAATATAAATTGTCTAACTGTAATTGCTAATGAAAGCTATGCAAGCTTTGTGAGCGAATTACAAAAGCAGATTAAAGAAGTTCTGTATGATAGACCAACAGAAATTACAGAAGAATTTTTCCATAAAAAAGAAGTGGCTTATAGACTGCCAGACGGAAAATATGAAAAACACGAGCTTACATTGCGTGAGTCTATAGCTATCTATGACTATTGCACAAACAATAATTATATTGATAGGGCAGGTCATGTTACTGAAAAGTATCGCGAAGATACTGCTTCTGGTAAGCTAGCAAAGCTTCCCGAACAATTGGAGCCTTACTCTGAATATATACATAAGCATTTACAGGGAGTTTTCGACAAGAAACAATTTGATGATATGGTTAGCGATGCTAATCAGCCAAAAGTTGAAGACAGAGGCTTGAATGATAACTTCAAGAAAGATGATTTTAGAAAGCTTTGGGGAATGATTAATCATAAGTATGTTTATCATGT
>JAFXRA010000207.1 GCA_017526725.1 Candidatus Rifleibacteriota bacterium | reverse complement strand
TTCTTCTTCATATTTGCTGCTTCTGCTAGAAGAAGGTTCACTGTAAGAAGAAGAATTGTTATATGAATTGTCTTTTATTTCTTTCCATTCGATAGCGGTTAGATTTCGACCTTGAACATTCCCATCAATTCTTATTTGTTTATTTTCGTATTGCTGGGCAATAGCCTTTCCGTTTTCATCTAGTACAATAACTAATGCAATAGGCTTACCAGAAGAATCTTTCTTTTCAGTGACAAGATAAGCCCCATTGATACTTCTGCTGGAATCTCTAGTCAACTGAACAGTGCCAGTGATGCTTGCTGCATTTACTTGTACAGCACCAAAAACTATTAAGGAAGCTGCTATCAAATTCTTAAAATTATTTTTCATCGAATTATCCTTTAGGCCATAAATGAGGACTTTATAATTTACTTATGCCTTTTTTAAGGGTAATTGTCAAGTAATGAAAAGCAAGTAATTGTTAATTTTGTTAAAGCTTTTTATTTCTTTGCTCTATTATTAAATTATGTTAGACTGACTAAACAAAAAGTTTTTATTGTTTTTGTTTTTTTGTTGTTTTTATTGTTTAAGGTTTATCGGAGGAAATGGAATGACAAATAAATTTGACGCACCAAAATTGAATTTAACAAAGTCAATGGAAGAATATGTCCGCGGCAAAAAATGCACTCCTGGCGGAGTTTTAGGCATTAGAAGACCATATAACTTTGTTGAAGGTGAATATCCAATATATTTTGAAAAAGGTCAGGGCGGAAAAGTTACTGATATAGACGGCAATGAATACCTTGATTATCTCTGTGCCTACGGTCCTATCATAATTGGTTATAGGGAAAAAGAAATAGATGAAGCTGCTATTGCCCAGATCAGAGACAAAGGCTTTTGTTTCTCATTAACTCAAAAGATCCAGAATGATCTTGCAGAAAGATTGCGCGGGATTATTAAATGTGCTGAAATGTGCGTTTTTATGAAGACAGGTTCTGATGCAACTACTCTTGCTACTCGTGTTGCCCGTGGTTACACAGGAAGAAGCAAAATTATCCGCTGTGGTTATCATGGCTGGCATGACTGGTGCGTTGAAGTCAAGGGTGGGGTTCTTCCTAAGACTTACGAAGATACTTTAGAATTCCATTACAATCATCTTGAAGAATTAGAAGACCTTTTAAAGAAATATCCAGATGACGTTGCTGGTATAATCATGACTCCAATAGGTCATCCAACAGCAAAACAGGTTGAATATCCAAAGCCAGGCTTCTTGGAAGGTGTAAGAGCACTTGCAGACAAATATGGCGTAGTTCTTATTTTTGATGAAATCAGAAGTGGTTTCAGAGTTAATATGGGTGGTGCTCAGACGCTATTTAATGTAACACCTGACCTTTCAACATTTGGTAAGGCTCTTGCAAACGGCTATCCAATAGGTGCTCTGGTTGGTAAGGCTCAATTTATGAAAAAAATAGAAAAAGAAGTTTTCGTTTCTTCTACTTTCTTCCCCAACAGCATTGAATACGCTGCTGCTTTGGCAACTCTTAACTTCTTGGAAAAGAACAATGTTATTGAAAATATCAGAGCTAAAGGTGAAAAATTCAATGCAGAACTGGTTAAGATTCTTGCTAAGCACCCGAATACTATTACAACCGCTTCTCCTGTTCCACAGATGCCTTATGTAATTTTTGAAAAGACTGAAGATAAGACCTATAAAGCAAAACGTAATGATTTCTACACACAGCTTATTCGCCGCAAAGTATTCTTACAGCCATATCATCACGGCTATATTTGCTTCAGACACAGCGAAGAAGATTTGCAATATACTTTGAAGTGCATTGACGAAGCTTTGAGCTACATTGATGAGACTAAATACTGAGAGCGTAGAGAGAAGAAGAAGACCCCTTTCGTCTTTTGCTTTGCAAAATCCACTTCCCCCACCTGTTGTGGGGGCAGATCTTCTGTTAGAATCACGGAAAGGAAACTAAATAAACAATGGAAAAGTTAATAATTACCGCTGCGATATGTGGTGCTGAAGTCACTAAAGAACATAATCCCGCTGTTCCTTATACTATAGAAGAAATAGCCAGAGAAGCTGAATCAGCAGCCAAAGAAGGCGCTTCAATCATTCATCTTCATGTCAGAGAAGACGACGGCACGCCAACTCAAAGCAAAGCTAGATTTGAAGCAGCGATTAAAGCAATAAAAGAACGATGCCCAGATGTTATTATTCAGCCTTCTACTGGTGGCGCTGTAGGAATGAGCAACGATGAACGCTTGCAACCTATCGAACTTTACCCTGAAATGGCAACTTTAGATTGTGGAACCTGCAATTTCGGCGGAGATGATATTTTTGTAAACACCGAAAATACCATCATTGAATTTGGTCAACGTATGATTAAGCTTGGTATCAAGCCAGAAGTAGAAGTCTTTGATAAAGGTATGATAGACATGGCTATAAGAGTTGCCAAAAAAGGTCATATTCTTACTCCAATGCATTTTGACTTTGTTATGGGTGTAAATGGCGGAATTTCAGCTACTCTTAGAGATTTAGTCTTTATGGCTGGTAGTATTCCTGCTGGAAGCACTTTTACTGTAGCAGGAATTGGCAGACATCAGTTTGAAATGGCTGCTGGTGCTATTCTTCTTGGAGGCCATGTAAGAGTCGGCTTTGAAGACAATGTTAACCTTTCTAGAGGCGTTAAGGCAAAATCCAATGGTGAACTGGTAGCAAAAGCAGTTAGAATCGCTAAAGAATTGGGCCGAGAAATAGCTACTCCAAATGAAGCTAGAGAAATACTTGGCTTAATGAAAAAATAATATTTTTCACATCTTTGATTAGTAATTAATAAAACTCTTGAATATAATTCTTAGTTTCTATGATTACTTAAAAACTCCTCTAGACTCAAGGGGAGTTTTTTTATGGTTATTTAGATTTGTGGGTGTGATTAAATACTTCCTTTATTTACCATCTCTCAATTCCATTTTTCACAATATAACTGCATTATAATTGCTCATTTTGATTAATAATAGTACAGCTAAAACATTGATTAATTGCTGTTTTTGCTTTATAATTCACGCTCAAATTTTATTATTAAGGTAGGCAATATGAGCAGTTCTATGTTTTTTGGAACATGGTATTCCATAATACCACCTCTTTTGGCAATTGTACTGGCTTTTGTAACCAAGGAAGTATATAGCTCTCTATTTATTGGGGCTTTCTTAGGAGCTTTCCTATATGCTAATTTTGATTTATGGGGCACTTTTGATACCTTTTTTACTATGATGGAAAAGAATCTGGATATAAAAGTTATTATTTTTACCCTGATGCTTGGCATGATTGCAGTTTTATTGAAAAAATCAGGTGGTTCGCAAGCTTACGGAAAATTTGCATTACAAAAACTGAAAACAAGAAAATCATCTTTATTTGCTACTGCTCTTCTTGGAATTATTATTTTTATAGATGATTATTTTAACTGTCTTACTATAGGCTCTGTGATGAGGCCTGTAACTGATAAAAATAAAATTTCAAGAGCAAAATTAGCCTATCTGATCGATTCTACGACAGCTCCAATATGTATTATTGCGCCTATATCAAGCTGGGCAGCTGTTATTAGTTCTTATGTCCCAAAAGAATCACCAATACCTGGTTTTCAGTTGTTTATAAAAACTATTCCTTTTAATCTTTATGCATTTTTAACTATATTTACTGTTTTATATCTTATTGTTATCGGCTTTGATTTTGGTCTAATGGAAAAGCATGAACGCAATGCTGAGGCAGGGGATTTATTTACAGACCATGCTGAAGATTTTAAAGAATCTGAAAAAGAATGTGAAAACTCTCGTGGAACTATATCTGATTTGGTTTTCCCTATAATTATTTTAGTTATTTGTTCTGTTGGTGGAATGATTTATACCGGTTTCTTGAATGGGGGTACCACAGTAGCGGAAGCTTTTTCCAAATGTGATTCACCTGTAAGTCTTATTTTTGGAACTTTCGTAACCATGCTGGTAATGTTTGTTTATTATATTTCAAGAAAGGTTTTAACTTTTAAAGAATATACAGATTCTTTTGCAGAAGGCATTAGAGCAATGGCTCCTGCTGTTTTGATTTTGGTTCTTGCCTGGACCCTAAAAGGTATTACATCTTCTTTGGGCTTAGGTGATTTTATTGGTTCTTTTATGACAGATAGTATTTTGATGTCTTCATTTACTCCGCTAATATTATTTTTAATTTCTGTTTTTGTATCTTTTTCTACTGGTACTTCTTGGGGAACATTTGCAATCCTTGTTCCATTGGCTGTGCTTTTGTTTAAAGACCCCTCTCAACAGCAGATGATGATAATTACTGTTTCTGCAATATTAGCTGGTTCTGTTTGCGGTGATCATGTTTCTCCTATTTCAGACACAACAATAATGTCGTCGGCAGGAGCTCAATGTTACCACATGAATCACGTATCGACCCAGATGCAGTATGCATTAATTCCTCTTGTTGGTTGTGTTATTGGGTATATTGTGGCTGGTTATACAAAAAACTGGGCTATAAGTTTATTTGTTGGTCTAATCGTAGTTCTTTTAGAAATTCATTTTATTAAGTGGAGAAAAGAGCGTAGAGAAAAGCATAATATTGCAGTTAGTTGATGATCTTAAATTTGATTAGCTAGTTTTTTTCTTCTTCTTAATTAAAGCTATTATTATTGAAATAATAAGTAAAAATACATTTGAATAAATGAAAGCTGGTGATTTAAAAAAATCTCCTATTGTTGTCATAAAATCATTATGATTTTTCTTTTTTATTTTTTCATTAATAATTTTGTTTCTAAAATCATTGTAACTAGGTGAAAATGGCTTTTCTTGGTTTATATCGTAGTCTAAGAAAGGTTTTGGCGTTTCGCCAATACTGGTTCTAGCTATTCCGTGATATTTGCAAAATACGGTATCACTGCCGTTAATGTTAATATACCCGTAAGAGCACCCTTTTATTGATGGCTGAATTGCTTTTTTTATATAATGGTTTTCTATTAGTTTTTTTTCGCAATTCTCAAAGTCTAATCCTGGTATTATAGATTCTATTTTGGGGGAGTTGTCCATATTGTACATTTCAATCGCACTAAACAACATCTTTCGATTATTATAACATTCATAATCATCTAGACTGTTGTCTGTTTTGTGTATATAAGGACTTGACATAGAAGCTAAGGTCGAAATAATAAGCATTATTGTAAAAAATTCAATTAATGTGAAACCTTTATTTCTTTTATTAAGCATGTTTTAATTTTCCAATATAATATTAATTTACAATTATGATAATAACAATAAAATAAGTTTGTTGACTATCTTTTTTTCTATTGCTAGAATGAAGACTTAAGGAAGATAAAAGACCATAATTTGAGTTATAAGACCAAAATTGGAGACACAAGAATTCTAATAACTTGTAACTTGAATCTTATTTCTTACTAATCAAGGAGAGATGAAAATGGCACTTAAAGGTAATAAATACGGTACACATAGAGTTATTGAACCAAAAGGTGTTTTGACTCAGGCTGCTTATAAAATAGACAACGACATGACTAAGCGTTATTCAAACGAAATTATTTGTGATGTTATTTCTTTGAATATTGACTCTGCTTCTTTTACACAGATTGATGAAGCCTGTGGTCACGATGTTGAAAAAATCGGTCAGATGATTATGAATATCGTTGCTGAACGTGGTAAACAGCAGAATCCTGTTACAGGTTCTGGCGGAATGTTCATCGGCAAAGTTGCTTATATAGGTGAAGATTTGGTTGACAAAGTTAAAATCAAAGTCGGCGACAAGATTGCTTCTTTGGTTTCTCTTTCTTTAACTCCTCTCAAAATCAATAAGATCAAGGCTATTCACCCTGAAATCGACAGAGTTGATATCGAAGGTCAGGCTGTTTTATTTGAAAGTGGTATTTATGCAAAACTTCCAGATGATATGAGTGAAGCTTTGGCATTAGCCGCACTTGACGTAGCTGGTGCTCCTGCACAAGCTCGCAGACTTCCAAAGAAAGGTGATTCTGTTCTTATTCTTGGCGCAAATGGTAAATCTGGCGTTCTCTGCGGTTATGAAGCACTTAAAGCTGTTGGTCCAACAGGAAATGTTGTTGGCGTAGTCCGCAATCCTGCTCAAGTTACTGGCCTTATGGAACTTGGAGTTTATAACAAAGTAATTGTAGCTTCCTGCACAGAACCGGTTAATGTATTAGAAAAAGCTCTTGAAGCCAACGGTGGAAAAGAATATGATGTTTCTATTTGCTGCGTAAATGTAGAAAACTGTGAAATGTCAGCAATTCTGCCAGTTAGAGAAAATGGTATTGTTTACTTCTTCTCGATGGCAACAAGCTTTACAAAGGCCGCTCTTGGCGCTGAAGGCGTTGGTAAAGACGTTAACATGATTATTGGTAACGGCTATGCAAAAGATCACGCAGAAATTACTTTGAATGTACTGAGAGAAAACGCTAAGATTCGTAAGCTTTTTGATGAAAAGTATGTTTGATTTGGGCGGAGGGATGATTGAATGAATAGATGCAGAAAAAATGGTTTGTTTATCAATGTTCCTGATAAAGATTGGAACGACTGGAAATGGCAGGTCAGAAACAGAATAGAAACTCTTGAAGACCTGAAGAAATATGTTAACTTAAGCTATGAAGAAGAAGAAGGTATAAGAGACTGCTTAGGTACTCTTCGTATGGCTATTACACCATATTATTTAAGTCTCATTGATTTGGATAATCCCAATGACCCAATAAGAAAGCAGGCTATTCCAACAGCTAACGAACTTTACCGTTCACCAGCAGATTTGTTAGACCCATTGCACGAAGACGGCGATTCTCCTGTTCCTGGGCTTACCCACAGATATCCAGACAGAGTTCTTCTTCTTGTAACCGACCAGTGTTCTATGTATTGCCGTCACTGCACCAGAAGACGTTTTGCCGGTCAGAAAGACTGTGCAATGCCGGAAAGAAACGTAGATAAAGCTATTGAATATATCAGGGCTCATGAAGAAGTTCGTGATGTTGTTGTTTCTGGTGGTGATCCATTATTGCTTGATGATGCTAAGTTAGAAAGAATATTAAAGAAACTGCGTGATATCAAACATGTAGAAATTATCAGAATTGGCACAAGAACTCCAGTTGTTCTTCCTCAAAGAATTACTCCAGAATTGTGCAATATGCTTAAGAAGTATCATACAATCTGGATAAATACTCATTTCAATCATCCAAACGAAATTACAAAGGATTCAGAAAGAGCCTGTGAATTGTTAAGTTATGCAGGTATTCCTTTGGGCAATCAATCTGTTTTGCTTGCCGGCGTCAATGACTGTGTTCACGTAATGGCTAAATTGGTTCATGAACTGGTTAGAATCAGAGTTAGACCTTATTACATTTATCAATGCGATTTGTCTTTCGGGCTTTCTCATTTCAGAACCCCAGTAGCTAAGGGAATTGAAATTATCGAAGGTTTAAGAGGTCACACTTCTGGTCTTTGTATTCCAACATTTGTTGTTGACGCACCAGGCGGCGGCGGAAAAGTTCCAGTAATGCCGAACTATCTGATTTCTACAGGATATGAAAAGACTGTTCTAAGAAACTATGAAGGTGTTATAACCTGCTACGATGAACCTCATAACTACAGGTTCCATTGTGACTGCGAAGACTGCCGCAAGCAGAAAGAAATAGATGGTGTTGCAGGCCTGCATTACGGCAAAATTTGCCTTGAACCAGAAGGTTTGGAACGCAAAAAACGTACAGAAGCCAATAAAAAAGCTGCTAAAATTCAGGAATGTGTAAATAGCATTTCTGCAATAGCAAAGAAGAAAGCAACTGTTAGAAAGCCTTGCGCTAAAAAGGTTACTGCTCCAAAGGCAGCACCCCGAAAGAAAACAACAAAGTCTAAAACAATAGCATAAACACATAATAGAAAACTTATAAAAGCCTCTCTTCAACAGGAGGCTTTTATAAGTTTTAGAGAGAGTATCTATGTTCGGGAAATCAATTTTAATAAATGACAGGGATAAAATAACACTAAAGCCTCCAAGCTTTATAGTTCAAAAAATTATTTCTTGCTGTGTTATAAATATTATTTTTATTTTTGGTTATATATTTTTAGCTAATTTCGCTGATGATAATGGGGCTGTTTTTAGGCTTACAAAAATTACTACTATATTTATGATATTTTTACTTATTTTTTGTTTTTTTTATGTTTTTTCTTTGAATAGTAAATTTATTTTTGATAAAAAATTAAGAAAAGTATATAGGGTAGATTTATTTTTCTTTATTCCTTCTACTACAACAGATATATGCAATTTCAGAGATATATCATACCTAACAATCAATTGTATTAAAGATATTGATAATAGTATTGATATTTTTAAAGACTTGTTGAACATTAAACAAATAGAAAAAGGATATAAAACAAAACTCACATATTATTTAGTTTTTGTGACAAAAAAGCAACCATATGATTTTATTCAGTTAACCAATACACTAGGATATTATTTAGCATTGGATTTAAATGATTTAATAATAATGGGTGAAGAATTAAGTCAAGCTATAGAGTGTGAGTTTAAAAAAGATATATATATCAACAGAAGATAAAGATTGTATTTGTCCTGTTATTTTCACTGTTGTTAATCTTTGTTCTAGTAAAACTTGATGTAATAAAATCATGAATTATCGAAATGACTTTATAGAAAAAGTAAATCAGTATAAATGCATAGCTATTACTGGTATGGCAAAGAACACTGGTAAAACTAGTGTTTTGAATTGTATTTTATCGGAAAATTCTAATAAAATTAGAGGTATAACTTCTATTGGCTACGATGGGGAGTCTTCAGACCAGGTTACTGGTACAGAAAAACCTGAAATTTATGTTAAAAGGGGAACATTAATAGCTACCGCTGATGGTTTGCTTCCATACTGTGATTTTACCAAAGAACTTTTGTCATATACAGGTTTTAACACGCCTATGGGTGAAGCAATAATAGTAAGAGCATTAAGTGACGGTTATGCTCAAATAGCTGGGCCTTCGACTAGAAGTCAAATGGAAGATACTGTAAGGCAACTGAAAGACTTAGGTGCAGAACAAATATTTATAGATGGGGCGTTAAGCAGAAAATCAACAGCAGCGATTGCTTTTTCTGATGCTTGTATATTGGCAACCGGAGCAACTTTTTCCCATAATATAGATAAATTGGTTGTTGAAACAGTTCATTTTGCAAAGTTATTGTCGTTACCTGTATATTCTGATTTTTCTAAGATTACTAATTGTGCAGATTCTCTTAAAGAAGATGAGATAAGCAAAGCATTTGAGAGACTGGCGGAGAGTAAAACGGTATTTTTTAAAGGTGCAATTACTTCTCAGTTAATAAAACAATTATTTAATTTAAACCTGAATTTGAAAGGTTTAAGCATTATTGGGGAAGACGGAACCAGGTTTTTGATAGAACCTCAAGTCTTTGCTGATTTATATAGACGTGGTGTCAGATTGTTTGTTCAAAACCCAATTAATTTAGTAGGCATAACTGTGAATCCTAAGGCCCCATCTGGTTTAATTTTAAACAGTAACGAAATATGCAGTTTTTTAAGAAAGGAATTAAATATGCTAGTGTTAGATATAAAATCAGGGGAGTATGAATAGTATGCAAGGTCTTTCACCTATATCTCAGAAAAGTGATAAAATTATATTGTTGACTCCTAACCCTTTACAGCAGATGACAACAGTTTGTGTCATTTGCGATATTATATTTATACCTTTTGCTTATAGTATGTATATGGCAAACCCGCAAATATTAGGAATGATGCTTTTCTTAGGGGTTTTTGCTATTGGTATAACATTGGTTTCTTTTGGTTTTAAAAGTAAATATGTTTTTGATAAATCAAGAAAACAATTATTTATAGAAGGGACTAACTTTTTTGTTCCTTACAGCAAGTATCTTTGTAACTTTGCTGATATTGCAATAATTGGGGTTCAATGTTATGAACATCACGATAAACATGGAACTAAGTACTCTTATGACTTGGTATATGCAAATATGGATGAGCCACGAAAATTTAGAAAACTAGCTACTACTATGGGTATTAACCATATGTTAACTTTTGATGATATTAACAAAATAGGTTTAATATTGTCAGAAACAGCGGGATGTCGTTTTTTAAAGGGAGAGCAATTGCGTTCTATTCAGGCATTTCCTTCTGGCGGGACTGTAAAGTATACTATGGGCGGTACTATGAGGAGTTATTTGGGGTAAGAAAAAGGAAGATAGATTCCCTCTTCATAATGAAGAGATAAGTAAAGAATAAAAAGTTTGCGTTTACTTTGCTTTTACGATATAGTTACGCCAATAAATTTAATTATAGTTTCGAGGAAGTCATGGAAAAGTATAATCAGTCAGAAGTAGACTGCCGTAGATGTTTTGGTATAATCAGCCACCCAGACGCAGGTAAAACAACACTTACAGAAAAGCTGCTTTTATTTGGCGGCGCGATTCAGATGGCTGGTGCTATTAAGGCAAGAAAAGCAGACAGACATGCTACAAGCGACTGGATGAAAATTGAGCAGGAACGTGGTATTTCAGTAACGACTTCTGTTATGAAATTCCATTATAAAGATTATGAAATAAATCTTCTTGATACACCTGGTCACCAGGACTTTTCCGAAGATACATACAGAGTCTTGACAGCGGTAGACTCTGCTTTAATGGTTATTGACTCTGTTAAAGGGGTTGAAACACAGACTGAAAAGCTTATGACAATCTGTCGTATGCGCAACACCCCTATAATTACTTTTATTAATAAACTAGACCGTGAAGGTCAGTCACCCCTCGATTTAATGTCTGAAATAGAAGATAAACTACAAATCGAATGTGCACCTCTTTCTTGGCCTATAGGTAGTGGTAAGACTTTTAAGGGTGTTTACAACCTTTATAAAAAGCAGATTGTGCTTTTCAGAGCTGGTGAAGCTAGAAGGCCTCAAGACACTATTACTATCAGTGACTTGAATGACCCAAAATTAGATGAATTGCTAGGTTATCAAGCTAAAGATTTGCGTGACGATATAGAACTTCTGGAAGGTGCTGCTTCTCCCTTTGATCACGAACAGTATTTGAAGGGAAATCAGACTCCTGTTTTCTTCGGAAGTGCTTTAAACAACTTCGGTGTTCAGGAAGTTTTGGATGCTTTCTGCGAACTCTCCCCAAGCCCACAACCTCGTCCAACAGAAACTAGAGAAGTTTCACCTTATGAAAAAGATTTTTCTGGCTTTGCTTTCAAGATTCAGGCAAATATGGATCCTGCCCACCGCGATAGAATAGCCTTTGTAAGAATCTGCTCAGGCAAGTTTACCAGAGGTATGAAGGTTATGCACCATAGAATCGGCAAAGAAATAACTATCGCAAATGCAACTATCTTTATGGCTCAAGACCGACAGAATGTTGAAGAAGCATATCCTGGCGATATTATAGGTGTTCATAATCATGGAACAATCAGAATCGGCGATACTTTTACAACAAAGGAACCTCTGAAATTTACGGGAATACCGAGTTTTGCTCCTGAAATTTTCAAGCGAGTCATTTTAAAAGACCCATTAAAGGCGAAACAGCTTCAAAAAGGTCTGTTGCAGCTTTCCGAAGAAGGCGCTATTCAGGTATTCAGACCATTGTTTGGCAACGATTATATAATCGGTGCCGTAGGTGTTTTGCAGTTTGATGTTGTTATATCAAGATTAGAAGCAGAATATTTTGTTCACGCCATTTATGAACCGGTAGATTATGGCATAGCCCGCTGGATAACTAGCGACAATGAACGTAAACTTGAAGAATTCAAGAAACGTTATAAAACCAGCTTGTCTCTTGATACTGCTGATGCTCTTACTTTCATGTGCCCTGATAAGTGGCGTTTGAACTATGTGATGAAAGAATGGCCTGAAATCCAGTTCTTTGAAACTAGAGAGCATGATTGAGCTAAGCTTGGCGTGGTAAGTGTCATTTGTATGAGTTGTAATATTCCAAAAAGAGTTTTAAAAGATTTATGTAGATTTGCGAAAGAAAATAATATTTCAAAGATTATTCTTTTTGGTTCTAGAGCAAGAGGAACAAATACCGAGAGAAGTGATATTGATATAGCTGTAAGCGGTGGAAATTTTGATAATTTCTATTGGCAAGTTATGGAAAATATTCATAGCCTTTTGACTTTTGATATAATTGATTTAGATAAGGGAATTTCAGAAGAACTGCAGCTTGAGTTAGATAATGAAGGTGTCGTTATTTATGAAAAAATTTGATAATTTTGTTAATTGTCTGTCAGTATTGAAAAAAGCAGATTTTAGTAAGGCTGTTGATGACGAAATCTATAGAACAGGTATTATTGCTCAATTTAATTTAACTTTTGAACTTGCATGGAAAGCTTTACAGGAAACTTTGAAACTGCATTCGGTCTATGAAGCTGAAACAGGTTCTCCAAGAGAAATACTAAAAATTGGCTTTTCAAAGGGATTTGTAAATGATTCGGAAGTCTGGCTTTTGATGCTAAGAAAAAGAAATTCATCTGTTCATATTTACGATGAAAATGAAGCTGATGAACTGGTAGTGCTTATAAAAGATAGCTTTATAAAAGCATTTGATGATTTAGCCCAGATATTGGATAAGAAAATAAAAGAGGCATAAAGGGGAATTTTAATAAAAGTCTTCGGACTCAACTTTTTACTACTTGATTAGCTTCTCAAAAATCCCCTGGATTGCTAACGTATGTAATAATACTAACTAAAACAATTCCCTTATCTCTCTTCTCTTATCTCTAATCTCTCTAAAAAATAGATTTCTTAATAAAATCAAGGCAGATTTCGGGATTCAGATAGGGCATGTAGTGACCGCTTGATTCTGATGTTTCTGATTTTACACCAGGAATGAGGTTAACTACTTCCTGCTGTCTAGCTATATCTGTGTAGGCGTCTTTGGCACCGTATAATGCAAAGGTTGGCAGAGAAAGCTTCTTTATTTCTTCTTTAAGTTCGTCTTGAATATTGATTTGAATATTTCTGTCAGATTGATAGGCAACGACGTTTTCAAATCTTATAAATCTTTGAATCCATAATTCAGCATATTCGTCTTCTGGCTTTTCAGGCTGGAAAAATTTGTTCAGCAGATCTGACAAAACTTTCGGATATTCAAATGGCAGCCATAGCCCAATAATAGAACCGCTTAAAAAGCCTTTTGAATAATGGGGTATGCTGGAAAGTGATTCGTTCGGAGTTGCAGGGGCTACTAATGGGTTGATGAAAATCAAGCCTTTAACTCGTTCAGGGTATTTGATGGCAATTTTTAAAGCAGTTAAACAGCCGTAAGAATGACCAACAATCCAAGCTTTCTTATTCATTTTTGCTTTAATGAAGTCTGAATAAATAAAAGTGTCATACCATAAGTCATTTTTTTCGTTTGGTATTTCGTCGGTTGCGTTGTGTCCCGGTCTGTCTAGAGCAACAAGTTTTATGTTTAAACCATCAAGTTTGGTCATCATATTGGAAAAAACACTTTTGCTGCTGGGATTTCCGTGCAGGCAAAGAATTGGCTCGCCTTTTCCTGCTTCAGAATATGATAATTTCAAATCTTGTAATGTTATAAAAGAGGTCTGCTCTAATGTGGACATTCTTTTGCCCCCGTAAATAATTTAGCTAGATATTAGCATATTTCACTTTTTATCAAAAGTAAATTAGAAAATAGATACAAAAATACTTTTTTTCAAATTTTGTTTAATTCATTGGTTTTTTTGAGACGATAACTAAAATAGAGATGAGTTTAAGGAGGTCCTTATGAAAAACAACAATAAAGTTACTGGTCCTGTCCTTCAACCTGAATGCAAAGATTGCGGCCGCTTCGCAATTCTAAAGTGCCCTTGCCCAAAAGAAAACTGCATATTCAGATGCAATGAAATAAAGTATTCCTGCCGTCTTTGAGAGAATAATTTAGTATCAATAAAAAACTCCTTTAACATAATACTTGATAAAAAGAATATTAGTGTTAAAATATGGCTTACAACATTATTAGGAGTTTTTGTTGATGAATGTAATATATATATCACCGCATTATCCACCTCACTATCAACAGTTTGTTGAAAGCCTGGCAAGACATAACGTCAGAGTGCTGGGTATTACAGACCAAAACGAAGAACAACTTCCTGAAAATTTAAGGAATGCTTTAACTGGTCATTATAAAGTAGACCAGTTGGAAAATTACGACCAGGTTCTTGCTGCAGCTAGATTTTTTGAAGAAAACTACGGCAAGATAGACAGAGTTGAATCTCATCTTGAACCATGGCTTGAACTTGAAGCCGAAATCCGCAAAGAACACAATGTTCCCGGTTTCAAACCAGAAGATATCCAGTTTATTAAACGCAAATCACATATGAAGGCTGTGTTTGAAAAAGCGGGTGTTCCACATGCTAGAGGTATTATAATAGAAGATTTCGAACAGTGCATTAATTTCATTAATGAAGTTTCTTATCCTGTTTTTATTAAACCTGATATAGGGGTAGGGGCTTACGATACTTATACCATCAGAAATGAAGTCGATTTAAATGAATTCTTCAGAGTAAAACAAGATTATGACTACTACATGGAAGAATATGTAGAAGGCGATATCGAATCATTCGACGGTCTTACCGACAGCGAAGGCAATGTTGTTTTCTTTACTTCTGATGTTTTCAACAACGACATTCATAAGCTTGTAAAACTGAATCAGAACTGCTGGTATTACACTCAGCGTGAAATCCCTGAAGAACTTGAAAAATACGGAAGAGCCGTTGTAAAAGCAACTGGAACAAGAGAAAAATTCTTCCATATTGAATTCTTCAAGGTTAAAAACAAACCCTGGCATTACCAAGCCCTTGAAATCAATATGAGACCTCCGGGAGGAGTTACAACTCATATGTTCAATTTCAACTGCGATATAGACGTTTACAACTGGTGGGCTTCTATTATTGCTGGTGAAGAATCTAAGCGCCCTTATGAACGCAAGTATTATTGTGCTTTTGTAGGTAGAAAGTATGACAGAGAATATAAATTCACTCATGAAGAAATACATGAAATATGGGGCGATTATATTTGCTGGAGCCACGCAATGAACCCAATTGAAGCAGCAGTAATGGGCGATTGGGGCTACCTCGTTCGCTCTCCTGACAAAGAAGAAATGTTAGGTATCGTAGAAGATATTATAGCGGAGGCCTAATGAACCGAGATTACAGAACAATACGCAGTGAAATTCTGGGACGTCCTATGGAAATGCTGGTTTTTGGTCATTCTGGAAAACCAATGCTTGTATTTCCCTCACAAGAAGGAAGATTCTTTGACTATGAAAACTTTGGAATGCCTGAAACAATTTCAAGGTTTATAGATGAAGGTAAGGTTCAACTATATTGTATTGACAGTATAGACCACGAAAGCTGGTTTAATAAGAATGCTTCACCAGAAGATAGAGCCAGACGCGCACTAGACTATGAAAAAATAGTCTGTGAAGATATTGTTCCTCATATTTTGGAAGACGGTCATGAAGGTGCCGGAATCATAGCTCATGGCTGTAGTTTTGGCGCTTTCCACACTGCAAATTTCTTCTTGAAGTATCCTGATATTTTCGATTCCGGAATTGCTTTAAGCGGTTGTTATGATATCAGCTTTACTCTTGACGGCTTTATGAATGATGATGTTTTTTCTGGAAATCCGTTGTCTTACTCAGACAGACTGAGTTTTGAAGCGATACAGAAATTGCAGAAAAATCTTCTGATTATATGTAGCGGTCAAGGACCTTGGGAAGAATGGACAGGTGAAGCAATTCATCTAGCCAAGAATCTTAAACTTTCTGGAGTGCCGGTATTCTTAGACCTTTGGGGCTATGATGTCGCGCACGATTGGCCTTGGTGGAAAAAGCAGATTGTTTATTTCTTAGAGAAATTTGAACGCTGCGGTTTCTTAGAAAGTCATCATCGCATGAACGCTGATGACAGCCAATATTTTATTCAGGACTTCTATAACGTATAATATAAGATAATTAAACCCTTCCGCTTTGCGGGAGGGTTTTAATTTAAAATAAGTTTATAATCAGAATAAGATGGAATTCTTTCTAAAACCACTTACTGAAGCTTCCAGTTATATTTTTCTATCTGGAATCTTTATGATAATATTGGGCGCTCTTATCGGCATAACTCCGCCAGACAGCCGTAAGACGCTTCATACTGGTATTGCAATTCCTCTTTTTATTGCTGTTGGCTTAGTTTACATTTTTCGTGCGTTCGATTTTTTGGTTGAAATAGGCGGATTAATTAAAATTAATTCCTTCCTTCAAGGAATCGTTATTTTTTGTGGTGTCGAGTTAGGCAGAAGCAATATTGAGAACGCTTATGGTAAAAAGCCTTTCTCGCCATGGTGGTATCTTTTATTACTGCTTTCTTTGTTTTATCTTACCCAGGAATATAATTATACATATCGTGTAATTATTGCAGTAATGATAATGCTGGCAAAACTATTTTCTGTTGTTGTGACTATAAAAGCAGCCAAAATTTTGCCTGATTATAATAGAATCTCGATACAAGGTGGATTTTCTGTAGCTTTCTTTGGGGCTATACTCCAATTGTTTAATGATTTGTCTTTTGCATACTTGGTTGACGGACATTATAAGCCATTAGAAGATTCTACAATTAATTTTTATTACATAGAAACCATTTTATTTTTTATAATATCGATATTAATTATAGTTAGAAGATATGCATATGAAAGGAGCCAAAGACTTCATAGGCTTAATACTCTCTCTTTGATTTCACCGGTTGTTGTTTATCTAACTTCAATAATAATAGCTTTGCTTGTTTTAATTGGAAGCAATATGATATCAAGCCAAGAAAGAGTTAAGCAGAACTATGAAAGTCAGTCATATAACTTTAATATAAAAAATGCTATTAAACAGCGTATAGATTTAGCAATTTCATCTGCTCATCTTTTTTCTCAAAGTCCAAATTTATCAAAATATTTATCAAACCCCGATAATAATGAAACAAGGGAAGAAGTAAAAAAGTATCTTGTTTCATTAAATGTTAAAAATCCTGGAATATCCGTATTTTTATCTGATTCTAAAGGAACTATACTGGTTTCTTCTGAAATAGAGCCTATTCACGAAGGGGAGGATATTTCTTCAAGACAATCATTTATCAACGGATTTAATGGCATTTCCAGCCTGTCTATATATAGAGAAAACTCAGAAGAAAAATTCGGCTTTTATATTGATTATCCTGTATTGTCCGATGAAAAGCAGATTTTAGGGGTTTTTATCTTTAAAATTGAGTTAGCTGATTTGGAAAACCTTATGAAACTTAACCATTATCCGACTATGATTGTTGATTTAAAGGATAATGGCCGTATTATGTTGGCTACTAATAAGATTTTTATAGACCAGAACTGTGGTGAAATAAAACAGTATATAGATAGAGGAATTCAGCCTATAGATAATATACCTATATTGTCTATGATGACAAAACACAGTGCATTCTTTTCTTTGGCTTCTTTTGGTGATTATCCTTATGGAGTATTAACATTAAGCAACGTTGATCAAAGTGCTACAACTCAAGTATGGCTCCTGTTTATCGCTATGCTTGTAACTTTTATTTTGTATCTGGTTTTATATGGTATCGCTTATAACAGTGAAAACATGAAGACTATCGAATCTGCACAAAGCAACTTCCAGCTTATTTTTAATCACACTCCAGAGCCAATTTGCGTTATCAGGGAAGATACAAACGAGATTTTGGCTGTTAATAAAAGCATGGAGAACTGCTTTGGTTATGAAGAAAGTTTGGTGGGAAAGAATCTAGAAGACTTAATTGTCGAGTCTAATCAGGTAGAATATAAGTTTAAGTCTTCAGCCGATGTCGCTATTTCCGAATGTAAATTTAAAAAGGCGAATGGTGATGTTTTTACAGCAGAAATAACAGCTTCAAATATAGAATATGCTACAAACATAAATGCTGTTCTTCTGAATATTCATGATATAAGCATCTTCAAAGTAATTGAAGAAAAATTAACCGAAGCAAAGAACAGTGCAGAAGAAGCAAATCAGATTAAAAGCCGTCTGCTGGCTAATGCCAGCCATGAATTAAGAACGCCTATGACTGCTATTATTGGTTTGTCTGAACTCGCTGTTTCTGTTTGCAATAACGAAAATCAAAGACAGATTGTCGAATTATTGAGAATTTCAAGCAAATCATTGATGAGTCTTATTAATGATATGTTTAATCTTTCTGAGATTCAAAATGGAAAAGTTGATATAAAGAAATCAGCTTTTAAACTTGATGTTTTGATTGATGAAACGATAGAATATGTCTCTTTTCTTTCTAAGAGAGACAACAAGAATGTTGTATTTAGAACAATCAATACTTTGCCTGAGAATGTTATTGGAGATCTTGACCATATAAGACAGACTTTGATGGCAATAATATATTACTCTTCTGTAGTTTGTGTAAATAATAATACTTTGGTTAATATTGATTTTACAGAAGTTAATAATGAGTCTGGATTACTTGTATTCATTATTTCTGGATTAAATAAAGAAAGACGTGAAGAAATCGAAAAGAGCATAGATAATGATATTGATTATGCGGACCCATACCATGCTAGCGTAACTAGAAAATTTGCTTCCGGTATTTCTTTATATACTATGATTCTTAAATCTATGGGCGGTTTCGTTCAGATTGATGATAAGAGCATTATTCCTGAAACACTTTCTCTAAGAATTGTTATTCCAGTAGAACTACTTGATTCTAATGATACAAATGAAGAAAATATAATTAATCAAAGACATTTTTATTATAAAGGAAAACCTTTGAATTTGCTTGTTGCAGATGATAATGATGTGAATCTCTTTTTTGTTGAATCAGTTATTAAGCGTTTTAAAGGAAAATGTCACTCTGTCAGAGATGGAAGTGAAGTTTTAAATTCTATTAAAGAACAAAGTTTTGATGGTATTTTGCTAGATATTCAGATGCCCAAAAAGGATGGAATGGAGACTCTGAAAGAGATAAGGCAGATGCCGGGAGATATCTCAAAAATTCCGGTAATTGCTGTCAGCGCCTTTGCTTCTGAAGAAGAAAAGAACAAAATATTGTCTGCTGGTGCTCAGAAATATTTAAGCAAGCCATTCTTCCCTAATGATTTATATGATGCTATTTCCTCTGTCTTTAAACTAGATAAGGATATTCCGGTTATAGAAGAAAACAAAGTAGAAAATGAAGATAATTCTAATGAAAAGATAGAGGAAACTACTGTAAAAGCAAGCAGCAAAAAGAATACAAGAGAAGATTTAATCAGTAAATTAAAAAGAATTGATTATAATGATTTTGAACTTCGCATTTCTCCAAATTCAAAAAGTATTGTGAAATTAGAAGAAATATATAACAGGCGTTATGCCGCATTAGATATTGAAGTAGACAATTGTATAAATGATAATGATTGTCATAAACTTAGAGAAACAGCCCATTCTATTAAAGGGCTTGTTGGAATGATGTCTTCTAATGAATCTTGGGAACTTGCTAAGAATATAGAACAAAAAGCTGCTGAAGGGAATATGGATGAAGCTGTAAGCAGAATTGGTGAATTAAGAATTCACTTAACCGAAATTTCAGACGATTTGAA